>JARGOW010000010.1:15962-19132 GCA_029212955.1 Planctomycetota bacterium
TCTCTCATCTTGGACTGACACCTAGCTGTCGGAAATGAGCGACAGGGTGCCTGACTCCGCATCTCAGATGCGGTGCATGAAACGAAAAACGCCCTCATGCATGATGCGCACCGAGTAATCGTCCTTGCCGCCAAGGCAATCGAGACGTTGTTTCAAGCCGGAGAAGTCCGAGCCGCCCGCCAATTCCACGGTCAAAACCAGGTGGAAGAAAGCGTCGACCGTGCGCTGGCTGATGTCCACCACGGTGGCGCCGGCTTCGCCCACGGCCACGGTGATTTCGGCCAGGATGCCGGGGCGATTGCGCCCCACCACGGTCACGATCACGCCGGTGCCGCGGTTCAGTTGGCCTTCGGGTTCGGGCAGGCGATGGCCGCCGCCCGTGGCGCGGGCCGGGTCGGGTCCGCGGTCCGGAATGGGCTCCGCGTAGGCCTGACCGGAACCGGTTTGGATCACAATACCGGCCGACTGGGCTGCCAGTTGGGCTTGGGGCGTGACCACCGTATCGGCGTCCACCACCAGGGGGCCGCGGCCCGCCCGTTGGATGTCCTCGACCGTAATGAAGCGCTTTGCCATGGTTCAGGTCCTACAGGAAGCGCACCAAGCTCGGGTGCGGGCTGGGGATGACCACCTGGCGCAGCAGTTGTCCCGTGCGCTCGGCCTCGCGGCTGCCGGCCATCATGGAGGAGCGTACGTCGCTGACTTCCCCGGTCCATGAGATGTAGCTTTTGCCGCCCAGGCCATTGGCGATGCGCAGTTCGAGCAAGTCCACGGTGGCGCTCTTGAGCGCGGCGTCGGCCGCCAAGATCGCGCTGGCCACGGTTCCGGTTTCCAGGACCCCCAGGGCGTCGATAGCGCCTTGGATTTCCCCATCGTGGCGGCGCAGCGCTTGCTCCACCTGGGTGTGTACCTGGGGAATCAGGAATTGATCGATCAGATCCCCGGCGGCGATTTCGCCCCCGCGTTGCAGTGCGGAGCGCAGGTCCTCCACCGAACCGCACAACAGCATGACGTACTTTCCGGGTTGCACCGGAGTGGCGAACAGGAGCTCGATGTCGGCTTCCCAGAGAATGGCACTGGCCACCTCCATTCCCCGCGCCACGGAGCTCAGCTCCAACAGTGCGATGGCCGGGCCCACGACGGTATCGTCGCGCAAGCAGGGGTTGTGATCGTTGCTTTTCATGATTGCTTGTCCTGATCCACGTGGGGACCGTAGCTCTGGTCCCCGAGTTCCATTCGATCGATGATGCCGCAGACTGCGGTTTGGAAGCCGATGTCATGGCCCTTACCAATGACGTGGCGCGCGGCGCGACCGAACACGACCAATACGCGCTCGCCGATACCGGCCCCCATGGGGTCCACGGCCACCACGCTTTCCGCGGTGCCTTTCCCATGGGCGTCCATGGGTTGAATGATGAGGAAACGCATCCCTTGCAGGGTCGGGTCCTTATGGGTGGACCACACGTTTCCGATGACGGTGCCAACTAGCATGACTCTTGTTCCTCGGTTGCGGGAGCGATGTCACTTTCGTGCCAGGACGCGGGCGTATTCGGAGCTTCCAGTTCATCCACACGGGCCACCACGGAAGCTTCCAGGGCGTAGTCCCCATCGACTCCATATGCGGCCACCCGGGCGGCCTTGCCGAAGGCCACGAGCACGCGCTGTCCGACCCGTGCGCCGAGACCATCGGCGGCGACCACGGGTTTGACCATGGGGGCTGCGGGATCGGGCGGAGCCTGGCTGGGCTCCAACGGGTCCACCAACAGGAGTCGTTTGCCGCTCAAATCTGCGACCTTGTGGGTGGCCCAAACCTGTCCGATGACGCGTCCAAGGAACATTAGCGCGTCCCCTGGGCTTGGCGTCCGGGAATCTCCGACATCACGCGGCGCACGGCTTCCACCGCCATGTCGATCTCCGCGTCGGTTCCCGCCAGGCGCAAACGCCCAACGGCCCCATCCGATCCCAAGCCGACGATGCGGATCGGTGAGGTTTTTTCCGCCACGTTGGCCGCGTGCAGCACATGTACTGCGGGCGTAACCTCAAGTGTGTAGAGGGTGTCATCCGCAAGCACGAGCATTCCGGCGCGGGTGCGGTTGATCAACATGGCGTGGTGGGAGGTCAACTTGCGAATGACCTCGTCAATCAACACCGTGGGTCGCATCTGATCTTCGATCTGGCAGCCGATCTCGGAAAGGATGGCGGAACCCGCCTGGAAGACCTGACCTTGGTCGGGTCCGTGCACCTCCATGGTTCCATAGTGCCGCTCGGTGATGAGTGCGCCGGGGGTCACATCGCAGGTCTTGAGAGCCACATCCATTAGACGGTTGACCACCATGCCAGGACTCACCTCGACCCAAAACGCACTCTCCCCCGCCACGGGGAAGAACCCGTCGGAGTTGGCGGCGATGGTCGCGGCGACCTGGGGCTGCAGCTGGTCCAGATGGACCGCGCCGCGCAGCTCAATCGCTGATTTGGATTGCACCATGGAATCGGCGTTGGATCAGGAACGGGCGGATGGACCGCACACTCCAAACCAAACTTCCTCTCCGGTGGTCGGAAGGTAATCTTCGAGGTCGTCCGCAGGGCGGGCGATCACGTGGACACTGACCAGTTCGCCGACCCGGCGGGCACCGGCTTGACCGGCTTCCACGGCTGCCTTGACCGCGCCGACTTCGCCGCGGACCATGATGGTCACCAGGCCTGCGCCGCTGATTTCACGTTGGAGTAGGGTGACCTTGGCGGCCTTTACCATGGCGTCGGCGGCTTCCACCGCTCCCACCAAACCCCGGGTTTCGATCATTCCGAGGGCGACTTCGTTTTCGTTTTGCATGACGTTTGGCTCTTTCGTTTCCTAGTTGGGATAGGGATTGGTTTGGGTCAGGCGCAGCATGCGCCCGTGGTTTTGTCGGAGTGCGGACATCCGCTGCAGGGCCCCATGGGGCAACCAGCACCGGCGTTCTCCAGGATGTTTTGGATCTCGTTCGGCGTCAGACTCGCCCCGTTTTCGACCAGCTGACTTTGCATGCCATCGTGGGAGCGCGAGGTGATTCCCTGGGACGTGGGAGCCGGTGCCGACATGGCGGGGCGCGGTGCGTCCGAACCTGGGCTGGGCCGGGTGAAGGTCGGTGCTGCGGCCCGGGGCGCCGGGGATACCGGTGCGGGGGCTGGTGCTG
>JARGOW010000588.1 GCA_029212955.1 Planctomycetota bacterium
TGACCGCTCCGCTCGCGGCCCACGAAGACGACCCGAAGATCCTCGACCGCGTGCCGCCCGTGCACAGCGAAGGCTTCCGTCGCAGCGTCCCCCAGAATGCCTTGGGTTCCGCCCTCGGCGGATCCCAGGTCTTCCAGGGAACCACCTTCGACTCCAACGGCGTTCAACTGCTGTCCTGGGTCCCCTTGAACCAGATCGACAACTCCCAATCGGGCAACGACTGCTGGGGTTACGTTTCCCCCACCGGGCGGGAGATCGGCATCATCGGCACCTACTCGGGCACCGCGTTCTTCGACCTGAGCGATCCGGGCAATCCCCTGCAGATCGGATATGTCAACGGGCCCGATAGCATGTGGCGCGACATCAAGATCTACGATCACTACGCCTATGCGGTCAACGAAAACAGCGGTGGTATCCAGGTCATCGACCTAGCCAATGTGGACTCGGGTAGCGTGAGCCTTGTCGGCACGGTCGACAACAGCGGCACGTCAGCCACCCACAACGTGGTCATCGACGAGGTTAGCGGCTACTTGTACCGCTCCGGCGGCTCCAACAACGGGCTGCGCATTTTCGACCTGAATGCCAACCCCGCCAACCCGACTTTCGTCGGTCAGTGGAACACCAAGTATGTGCACGATGCCCAAGTCGTCACCTACACCACCGGCCCCTATGCAGGCAAGCAAGTGGCGTTCTGCTGCGCCGGTTTCAACGGCGGCTGGGACAACACGGGCCTGACCATCGTAGACGTGACCAACAAGGCCAACCCGGTGATCATGGGCGAAGCTTTCTACTCGAACCCGGCCTACTCCCACCAGGGGTGGCTGTCCGAGGACCGCACCCTGTTCTACCTGGGCGACGAACTGGATGAGAACGGCACCCTGCCGACCACCACCCATGTCATCGACGTCTCCAACCTGAACAACCCGCAGACCCAAGGCTCCTTCACCAACGGCAACCAAGCCATTGGGCACAACCTGTACACCAAGGACGGTTTGATTTACGCAGCCAACTACACCAGTGGCCTGCGCATCTTCGACTACGCTTCCAACCCGGCGAACCCGGTGGAAGTGGCCTACTTTGACACCTGGGCAGCCGACGATGGAGACACCTTCAACGGATTGTGGAGCGTGTACCCCTACTTCCCCAGTGGAATCATCATCGGAAGCGACCTGGAACGAGGCCTCTTTGTTTGGTTTGCAGGCGACCCCCAATTGGACGTGACCGTCGTGGGCGGAGCTCCCGACACGATCGACCCCAATGGCATGAACCTGGACGTGACGATCACCGAAGCCACCCCGGGTCTCTTGAGCCCCGGTAGCGCCTTCCTGGTCTACGATGCGGGTGCGGGCACGGTCAGCGTTCCGCTGAACCATGTATCGGGCGACCAATACAACGTCAACTTCCCGGCCCTGCCCTGCGGCAGCTACGCCAGCTGGTACATCACCGCCAACAGCACGGCCGGCTTGGCCTGGACCGCGCCCTCCGAAGCCCCCTCGAGTACCTACAACTCGTTGATCGGATTCGGTAGCACGGATCTAGCCCTGTTTGACATGGAGTCCAACGCTGGCTGGACCAGCGGTGCCGCTGGCGACAACGCCACCACCGGTATCTGGGAGCGTGGCAACCCCAACGCTTCCGACGCCCAGCCAGGTGACGACCACACCGCTGCCGGAACCGATTGCTGGTTCACCGGTCAAGCCAACAACGGCGCGAGCGTGGGAACCAACGATGTGGACGGTGGCACCACCACCCTGCTCTCTCCTCTCTTCGATCTGAGCTCCAACCCGGACGCTCGCATGGAATACTGGCGCTGGTATGTGAACAACGGAAACACCGCAGTGGATGACTCCATGTACGTGGACATCACCGCCAATGGCAGCACCTGGGTCAACGTGGAAACCCTGGGCCCGGGCTACTCCGAAGCCTCGGGTGGCTGGTTCCAGCACTCCTTTGCCGTTTCGGATTACGTGACGCCCAACAACCAGATTCAACTGCGCTTCCGTGTGGGCGACCTGGGAAGTGGTTCTATCGTGGAAGCCGCCATCGACGATCTGCGTACTTCGGAAGTGGATTGCTCCGGCGGTTCCATGGCCGTGTACTGCACGCCCAGCGTGGCCAACTCGACCGGTCTTCCGGCAACGATCTCTGGCATGGGTTCCACCACCGCCAGCGACAACAACCTGACCTTGGTTGCAGACCAGTTGCCCCCGAGCAACCTGGCCTACTTCCTGGCAGCCACGGGACAAGGCTTCATCGCCACGCCCCCCGGCTCCATGGGCAACCTTTGCTTGGGTGGCAGCCTGGCCCGCCTCAACGCACCTTCCCAGGTGCGCTTTGTCGGCGGCACCGGGAGCATCTCGCTTCCCTTGGACCTGACCAGCATGCCCACCAGCCCGGCCCAACCGGTTCTGGCCGGACAGACCTGGTACTTCCAGTGCTGGTTCCGCGACACGGTTTTGGTGAGCACCTCGAACTTCACCGACGGCCTACAGGTTCAGTTCCAGTAATCCCACCAGGCTGAGAAAACACGCGCCCCGGCGAAGGTTGATCCTTCGCCGGGGCGCTTTTTTTTGCTGCCTGGTCGTGCACTGCGGGCGCGTGCCCCAAGTCAATAACATGGGTGCGCAATCCGTTGTTTCAGGCAGGGGGTCGAGGACTCGGCTACAATCAGAACCCCGTGCCTTCCGTGCGGTCCCCCCACATTATTGTTCCACGCAGGAACCCCTGACAGGCATTCCCACCACACTAGCCATGA
>JARGOW010000589.1 GCA_029212955.1 Planctomycetota bacterium
CGCTTCCGACATCATGGAGCAGCACGAGCGCGCCGTGCTTCTAGGAACCGCGCTCTCGCTGACGAGTGATCCGATCCGCGCCCTGCGCGCCCTGGATCTGGCAGTCAAGAAAAGCCCCAACGGCGGTCACAACCCCGAAATTCTTGAGGTTCGCGCCGTGGCACTTTCCCGGGCAGGTCGCCATGGGGATGCCTCCACAGCATGGTTGGCGGTGGGTCGTCAAGTCGAAGGGGAATCCCGCGCCCTCGCCCTCGAGCATGCGGCCCGCGAAGCCCTCAAGGGAGATCACTCCCTCGCCGTCATGGGGATCTATGCCACGGCTCAAAAGGAAGGCTTTGGCAACCGCATCGCCAACATGAATCTGGAAGCCAAGATTCGCTTGGGTATCGCCACCGAAACCGACGGCTACTCGCTCCACCAGCGACTGAACCGCGCTATCGAAATGTACAACCGCCGCGAGCACAAGCTCGCAGTGGAAGCCATGCGTCCCCTGTTCGTTCGCCGCAGCGAGCTCACGGCCCCGCAACGCCAAGAGCTCGCCATGGCCTTCGCCAAGTCGCTCAACGCGGAAAACCTGGCACAGGACGCCATTGAAACCCTGCGTGTGCAAGCCACCGAAACCGAACTCGAGCGCCAGCGTCGGGAGATCTACCAACTCGCCGCCGAGATCCACGAATCCAACGACAACCTCATCGCCGCCATCGAGGCCCTGAAAGGAAACCTGTAATGATGAACCACCAATGGACCGCCGCACTGATCGGAGCCGCCGTACTCGGCATTCCGGCCGTCGCCTCGCAACAGGGCGATCCCATGCGCAGCCTCAAAGCCGCCTTGGATTCCACCCACAGCGCTCTTTCTGAACTCGTCGGATTGGAGCCCCGCCTGGCCGCTAAGGATCCCGAAGCCATCACGCGCTTGCTCGATCTTACAGAGCCGGCCCAACAGTCGCCTGAAGAGGTGGACCGCTCGGTCGTGCGTTTGCGCGCCGACATGCAACGCCTGCAAAACGCATTGGATCAGGGACCTTCCGAGAATGGCTCGGCCATGCCGTCCCAACCCACCCCCGGATTGCAACCCTTCGAAATCGGTCAGTTGGCGGGCCCCACGAACCCCGTCCAACCCCAAACCCAAACGCCCCAGGTTCAGCCCAAAACCGATGTGCGTTCCATGGAAGCCCCCGGTTACAGCGCAAACCAGATGCTGGAAGCCAAGCTCCTGGTGCGCACCAACAAGCACGGCGAGGCGATCCTGATCCTACGCAAACTGACCGCAACCCCCGAAAGCCGTTACTGGTTGGCGCGCGCGCTCCAGGGCGTGGGTGACAACACCGAATCCCGCGACCTTCTCCGCGCGCTCTCCGCGGAAGGCGCAGAAGCCCACCGCTACGCCCGCTGGGCAGCCCAGGACCTGCGCATGATCGAATTGCGCGAGAAGCTCTCCCAGCAAACGGCTGGCGAGAACAAAGCGAACAACGCCCCCGCCACCAAGGACCAGAACTAGGGCACGCGCCCTCCCCACCATGGACCTTCTCACCCAAACCGGAACCCCGCTGAATCCCAATCAGCAGGATCTCCTCGACTACTTGGGCCGCTTCCAAGGCGTGCTTTCGGAGTTGCAGGAGAGCCATGCCCGCTTGGAATCCAAGGCGAAGCGCATGGAAGCGGAATTGGAAGCCTCCAATCGGTCCCTCGAGCTTCAGGTCGATGAATCCGAGCGCGTCAACCAGTTCTTGGAAGCCATTCTGGCCAGCCTTCCCACGGGCGTCGTCGTTCGCGACGCCAAGCAACGCATCGTTCGCACCAACCTGGCCGCGCGCAACATCCTCGGCATGCGTAGCACCGAACTTCTGAATCACACCAGTCCGCTGCCCCTCTCCACCTGCGAGGACGCCACGGATTGGATTCCCTACAACGCTCCCTGCGGCACCCTTCGCACGCTCACCCTAACCGCTTCGGAAGTGCGCGACTCCAAGGGCAAGGCCCTGGGCACCGTGGAAATCCTGGCCGACCAAAGCGCCCTGGCGGAAGCCAACCGGCGCATGAATCAGCAGAGCAAAATGGCAGCCCTCGGCACCATGGCCGGCGGCATCGCCCACGAGATTCGCAACCCCATGAATGCCGTACGCGGCTTCGCGGGCCTCATGAATCGCCCCCAAGCCTCGAGCTCCGATCAAAAGCGCTACGCCGAGAAGATCGAAATGGGTGTGCGCGAGGTGGATGGAATCATCTCCGGACTCCTGAGCCTGGCCAACCCCGAGCAACTCAATCTGGAGACGCTCGAAGCTTCCGAAATCTTTGGCGACGCGCTCCACCTGGTTCAAGGCCAAGAGGAATGTGCGGACTGCAACTTCTCCGCCGAATTCGTCAGCGCCACCTTCCCCGGTGACCGCATCCAGATCCGGCAGGCCCTGCGAAACCTGATCGCCAACGGCGTGCAGGTTCAAGGCTCCGACGCCGCCATCGCCCTGCGCAGCTTCGTGGACGGCGATGAGATCGTTTTCGAAGTCCACGACGCCGGCCCGGGTGTCGACGCTCAAACCGCCGAGCGTTTGACCGACCCTTTCTACACGACCCGTGCCAAGGGCATGGGACTCGGTCTCTCTCTGGTGGACAGCATTGCCCGCCTACATGAGGGCAGCTTCCAACTCTCCCAAACCCCTTCCTACCTCGGTGGCGCCAACGCCATCTTGCGCTTACCCCCCGCCCGCCCCCCCCCCGCCCCCGGAGCCGCCAACGG
>JARGOW010000590.1 GCA_029212955.1 Planctomycetota bacterium
CCACCACTTCCCCCCCTTTCGATGCAAGAGCTCAAGAGCTTCCTCCAGAACGACTGGTGCACAGGCACCGGCACAGGAAACACCCTCCACGATCCCTCCACCGGTGAGGCCGTCGCAACCGCTTCCACCGCCGGTTTGGACCTGGGCGCCGCCCTGGACTACGCCCGCCGCGAGGGTGGCAAACGTCTGCGCGCCATGACCTTCGCCGAGCGTGGGGAGATGTTGACCGAGCTGTCCAAGGCCATCCATGCACACCGCGCGGAGCTTCTGGAAATCAGCACGCTCAACACGGGCACCACGCTCAAGGACAGCAAGTTCGATATCGACGGGGCCACGGGAACGTTGGCCGCCTATGGCGACATCGGCAAGGAACTGGGCGACCGCACCTTCCTGCTGGACGGGGAAGGCATGCAGTGCGGTCGTTCGCCGCGCTTTCACGGCCAGCACATTCAAGTGCCCCTGCGCGGCGTGGCCATCCACATCAACGCCTTCAACTTCCCCGCCTGGGGTTTTGCTGAGAAGCTCGCCTGCTCGTTTCTGGCTGGCGTGCCCGTGCTGACCAAGCCGGCCACTTCGACCTGCTTGCCCAGCTATCGCGTGGCGCAGATCGTTGTGGAATCGGGCCTATGCCCCGATGGCGCATGGTCGTTCCTAGCTGGCAGCGTGGGCGACCTGCTCGACCACGTGACCAGCCAGGACGTGGTGGCCTTCACCGGCAGCGCCAACACCGCGCGCCGCATCCGCAGCCACGAGCAGATCATCGCCAAGTCCGTGCGCGTCAACGCGGAAGCCGATAGTTTGAACGCCATGGTGGTCGGTCCCGACATGAAAGTCGGCTCGGATACCTGGGACTTGTTCATCCGCGAGTTGACCCGTGAGATGACCCAGAAAAGTGGACAGAAGTGCACGGCCACCCGCCGCGTCTTCCTGCCCGAAGCCCTGATCGAATCCGCGGTGGAAGCGCTCAAGGACTCCCTGGCCGAGTTCCCCGCCGGTTCCGCCCACGACGAAAGCAACCGCATGGGCCCGCTTTCGGTGCCCTCGCAATTCGCCGACGTGGTCGACGTGCTCAAGCAACTGAGCGCGGAAAGCGAAATCGCCATCGGTAGCATTCCCACCGGTAACGGAACCCCCTGCGCCACCATCGAACCCATCGTGATGGTCAACCGGGATCCCAAGAACTCACCCCTGGTGCACGACCTGGAGGCCTTTGGCCCCGCGGTCACACTCATGCCCTACTCGGGCGATGCGATCGAAGCTGGTGAACTGGTGGCGCTCGGAAACGGCTGCTTGGTCGCGACCATGTACAGCGACGACATCAAGTTCACCCAGGATCTGTTGCTGGAATTGGCCCCCTGGAACGGCCGCGTACTACTTGGAAGCAAGCGTATCGCCGACCCCTCCACGGGCCCGGGCATTGTGCTTCCTAGCCTGATCCACGGTGGCCCCGGCCGCGCCGGCGGCGGCCTCGAACTCGGTGGCCAGCGCGGGATGAACCTCTACATGCAGACCTGCGCCGTGCAGGGCTCACGCCCCGTCATTGAAAAAATCCTCGGCTAACCCACCATGAACGCAGCAGATATCAAAAAGGCCGTCGTCATCGGCGCCGGCACCATGGGACGCGGCATCGCGCAAACCCTCGCCATGGTCGATGTGCAAACGACCCTGGTGGACTTGGATCCGGCCATGCTCGAGACCGCCATGGCACAGATCAACGCCAACCTGGAAAAGGGTGTGGCGCGCGGCAAGGTCACCGACGCCGTGCGCGCCGAGGCCTTGAAAAACCTCAACACGGCCACCGAATGGAAGGAGTCCTGCCCCGACGCCAATGTGGTGATCGAGGCGGTCCCGGAAATCCTGGACCTGAAGCGCAAGATCTTCAAGGAGCTCGGCGAGCACTATGGTCCCGAAGTCCTTTTGGCCACCAACACGTCTTCGCTTCCGATTTCAAAGATTGCGGACGCGGCCAAGCACTCCGAGCGTGTCACCGGAATGCACTTCTTCAACCCGGTTCATATCATGAAACTGGTGGAAGTCGTGCGCGCCAAGCAAAGTTCTCCCGAAGCCATTCAAGCCTCGATCGACCTGGCCACGCGCATGGGTAAGGAACCGATCTCGGTCAAGGACAGCCCGGGCTTCGCGTCCTCGCGCTTGGGCTTGGTGATCGGCTTGGAAGCCATTCGCATGCTCGAAAGCGGCGTCGCGTCTGCCGAAGACATCGACAAAGCCATGACTCTGGGCTATGGCTTTCCCATGGGACCGCTCAAGCTCACCGACCTGGTCGGCCTGGATGTGCGCCTCTCGATCGCCGAGTACCTGTCCAAGGAAGTGGGCAAGCACTTCCAACCTCCGGAGCTATTGCGCCAGAAAGTCGCAGCCGGCGAACTCGGCAAGAAGAGCGGCCGCGGCTTCTATGAGTGGTGATGGTGCGGATACCTGGGGCCTGATCCCGTTGGGTCCGTCGCTCCAATCGAAAGCGCCCCAGTCGACAAGTATCGTTTGTCGAATGGGGCGCTTTCTATTCGGGCGAAGGTGCGGAGCCTTGCTCCATGCCTATTGCCTAATTCTTGCGTACGGCGGCTTTCTTCTTTGCGGCCTTCTTCTTGGCAGCAGGTTTCTTGGTGACCTTTTTGGTGGCCTTCTTTGCCGTTTTCTTGGCGGCTGCTTTCTTGGCTACGGGCTTCTTGGTGGCTTTTTTCTTAACGACTTTCTTCTTGGCGGGCGCTTTTTT
>JARGOW010000591.1 GCA_029212955.1 Planctomycetota bacterium
ATCGAATTCAAATCACCACGGCCGATATCACCACCTTGCAAGTGGACGCCATTGTGAACGCTGCCAACTCAGCGCTCTGCGGAGGTGGGGGAGTCGACGGGGCCATTCACCGGGCCGCGGGACCTGGCCTGCTCGAAGAATGCCGAAGTCTCACCCATTGCCCTGCTGGCGATGCCCGGGTTACCGGGGGCCACGACCTCAAAGCCCGTTGGATCATCCACGCCGTCGGCCCGGTTTGGTCCGGCGGTGACAACGGTGAGCCCGAGCAACTGCGCAGCGCTTACTGTCGTTCCCTGGAACTGGCCCGCACCCTCGAAGTGCAAACCATCGCCTTCCCCGCCATCAGCTGCGGAGTCTACGGCTTCCCCCTGGACCAGGCCGCTGAAATCGCCGTCGGCCAGGTGTCCGTATTCCTGGCGGAGAACCTCCTTCCCCAAGAGGTCCAGCTATGCTGTTTTGGTCCCAAGGTGTTGAAGGCTTACGAGCGTGCCCTGGGGCGTTGAGCGCAGGGCTTTGATCCTCCACTTTCATTCAGAATAGATCGCCGACCATGGAAACTACAAAACGAGGGCGGGTTGTCATCGCGGGCGGGACCGGGTTCCTGGGGCTCAATTTGGCGCGGCACCTGGAGGATCTTGGGTACGAGGTGGTTCTACTTTCGCGTCGGGCTCCGGCCGGAGGTTCCAAGTGGCGGCATGTGGCTTGGGATATGGAGAGTGTGGGGGAGTGGGCAGCGGTGTTGGATGGGGCTGCGGCGCTGGTGAATTTGGTGGGGCGCACCGTGGATTGCGTGAAGACGCCCGATCACTGCGATGAGATTTTGCGGTCGCGGGTGGAGTCGACGGAGCTCTTGGGCCGAGGACTTCGAAGCGTGGAAACGCCGCCCCCGGTTTGGGTGCAGATGTCGACGGCGCACATTTATGGGGATCCGCCCGAGCGGCGATGCGATGAGTCGGCGGCTTTTGGGTATGGGCTTGCACCGATCGTGGGCAAGGCCTGGGAGGTGGCCCACGCGGGCGCCCTGCTGCCAGGCATGCGCTCGGTGGTGGTGCGAACCAGCTTCGTGCTTGGCCGCACGGGCGGCGCACTCCCCCGCCTGGCCCGGGTGGCCCGCATGGGACTTGGTGGCAAAGTCGGCAGCGGCCGCCAGGGCATCAGCTGGATCCACGAGGAGGACATGAACCGCATCTTCGCCCGGGCCATCGAAGACGAGTCCATGCAGGGCGCCTACATCGCCTCGGCGCCCAACCCGGTTTCGAACAAGGACTTCATGGTGCACCTGCGCCAAGCCCTAAAAGTCCGCTTCGGCCTCCCCGCCGCCGCCTGGATGGTCAAACTCGGCGCCCCCCTCCTCCTAAAAACCGACCCCGAACTCGCCCTCTACGGCCGCTACTGCTTCTCCACCAGGCTCAAGGAAGAGGGGTTCGAATTCCAACACCCAGTTGCCTCAAGGGCGTTGATGGATTTGTACGCGAGGTGAGTGAGGTCCTGCCTGAATGGGATGTCTGTGGGCGTTAGGTGCGCCGTAGGGTGGGGGCCGCTTGGGAGAGTGCGTCAGATGATTGAGGGAGGGATAGGAGTTGATTGGGGGCGCGTTCTGGATGATCGGGCGTGGCGCGTGGTGTGCGGAAACGCTCGCCATAACGAACGTAACAATTTGAGTGATTTGCCGTTCCCAAACCATGGGCCAGCGGCTGCATGCCATCCGCGAACGAACCCTTTGTTCGAGCCTCTACAATCAAATGAAAAACTTAATTCGACTTTCCTCCACACTCTCCACGGCTCTCTTGTTGGCAACCTTTGCCCATTCGGAAGTGCACTTCGTTTCAGCCGGTTTGAACACCGGCGCGAACAACGGAGATAGCTGGGCCAATGCCTATCAGGGGTCCCAGGGTCTGCAATCCGCACTCGCTGTTGCACAGGCCGGTGATCAAATCTACGTGGCCCAGGGCGTGTACAAACCGACCGAGACGAGCAGTCGCTCCGTGTATTTTGAGTGGCGGGCTGGTATCAAAATCTATGGCGGCTTCATGGGCACAGAGAGCAGTCCTGATGAACGGCCGAGGAAAGGAACGGCGCCCACGATTTTGTCGGGGGACTTGGATGACAACGACACGTTGTGGCCTACGGGCGTTAACAGCCTTCACGTGGTCGTCGCTGTCGATACGGACGCGGATTCACTCTTGGACCGGCTGGTGATTAAGGGGGGGAATTCCAATGAGTTCAGCATCACTCCCACCCGTGGAGGAGGGCTATACAGTGAACAGGTCGAAGCGATTCGGATCCGGGATTGCGAATTCATCCAGAACTATGCCGCTGGTTTTGGCGCAGGGATCGCGGCGAACCGCGGCGGGGGAGCCTATCTTTCGGCGCTTTCTGTCGAGGTCTTGGACTGTGAATTCCGGGGAAACAGTGCGGACAAGGGAGGGGGCGTTTATGTAGATGCACCAGCCAATGCGCGCCTTGCCCGGAATCGCTTCTACTTCAATTTTGCAGCATCCGAGGGTGGGGCTGGCCTTTATGTGGCGCTTGGGGGATTCGTGGAGATCAGTCATTCCGTCATCGCTTGGAATCAAAGTTTCTTGGGCGCTTCGAAGGCGGGGACCGGAATTTTCTTGGATGGGGTGGCATCGACCAAAATCATCAACTGCACCGTGGCGATGAATGACGAGAATGGAACATCGCAGTCCAGCCAGGGCTTTGGGATTTTCAGCAATGGCGGCGCGACGG
>JARGOW010000592.1 GCA_029212955.1 Planctomycetota bacterium
GTGGGGTCCGTTCTGATTCGAATGGACAGCACGGGGCAAATCCTCTGGCGCAAATTCTTCGCAGATCAAAATCCCATCGGATGGGCGCAGGGGGAGGATGGCAACCTGGGCGTGCTTACGTGGGAAAGTGAGCTAGCGGTGGAAACACTCGACTTGGATGGCAATCGACTTTGGAGATGTGCGTGGAGCATTGACGGGGAACGATTGAAGTTACGTGGGGCACGATTGGCAGCCGCGAAGGGTGGCGGATTCGTCGTCCTCATGGGGCGCCAGCTTCCAACAGATCTGACGGCCTCCCTTTCACAATCCTCGGAAATGCTCGAGCTGTTTAAGGTCAATGGGGATGGGACTCCCGAATGGCGGAGCACCATCGGTGGCCTGCTAGATGAGTTTGGATTTGGATTGGAGGTGATGGGCGACGGCGGGTTGCTGGTTGGGGGATCTTCCCAGTCGATCACCGATTCCACCGATGGATGGCTTCTTCGCTTGGATTCTTGCGGGCAGGCCGGGCCCAACTGCGTGGCGGAGTTTGAACATAGGGAGGCCGGATTCTCCTTTGCTATTACCTCGATAGGTGTTGGAGCACCTTTGGAGGACTATGCGTTGCCGGCTGCTTTTGAAACTCAGGGTGTATTGAGCTCGCTCGGCGCTTCGGCCTTTCAAACTCTTCGTACGGACATGCTGGTCACGCGCCAATGCAGCGCAGTGTCGAAGGATGATCCGGTGCTTCCCGCCGCAACCTATGTGGATCTGAATATAATCATCCAGTCGGGCGAGGGGATCGTGGATCAGGTGGGTGGGGATGGCCAAGGTTTTCCATGCACGAGCTCCTGTTCCTATTCGTTTCCCGTGGGCACGACCGTGCAACTTTTGGCAACGCCGCTGGCTGGATTCCTTGATCCCAGTTGGACGGGGGGAGATTGTGGCCCTGGCAATTCCGCAAGTTGCAGTATCACTATGGATGGATCTCGCACCGTCTTCTTGGATTTTCCGCCCGAGGGAACCTACCAGGGGCTTTTGGATTTGAACGTCATCATTCAAGGGCCAGGAAGTGGGCAAGTACTGATCAGCCCGCCGAACTTCAGCATTTCCGATTCGTTTCTGTTCGAAGATTTATCGGCAGAGGGCGACAGCCATGTGATTACGGCGACTCCAGATGCGGGTAGCACGTTTGCGGGTTTCACCGGCTGCGATTCTGTGGATGGATTCGAGGGGTTCCTCACCTTTGGTACCACGGATCGAACGGTCACGGTGACCTTCCAGTGAGCGGAGACCCGTGGGCTGAAAGGTGAGCCTCGCTTTCCTCGTCCCACCCAGGTGCCAAATGCTGCGGAATGAGTCCATTCGGAGCAGACCCCAGGAAGACTGCGCCGCCGACGCGCCACCAAAAAGTGACTTCGGCCTGTGGGGCCCGGTCATCGTCAACGCGAACGCGCAGGGGTGCAGTCCAAGCCGATCGGCCCCACGGAGCTGGGGCCCGGCCCCGGGCCGCGTTATTCAGCGATAAGGACCGACTTCAACACGGATTCCACGTTGTCCGCCAGGAGTCCGTGCCCCTGAACATTGGGGTGCATGCCGTCGGCAAGGTTGAATTCGGGCTGGCCGCCAACCCCTTGCAGAAAGTCGGGTACGAAGGGCACGTCGAGTTCTTGGGCCAGGCGCCCGTACAGCCCGTGGAAGGCCGTGGAGTAGGGTTCCCCGTAGCTGGTGGGCACGTGCATTCCGACCAGAATGGGTTGGGCGCCCTTGGAGCGAATTCGCTCAAGGATCTTGCGCAGGTTGGATTCGATCGCTTTCACGTCGATGCCGCGCAGGCCGTCGTTCGCCCCCAATTCAACCAGTACGATTTGCGGTTCCTGTTTCAGGAGCCAGTCAATCCTGCGAAGCCCGCCGGCGGTGGTATCTCCGCTAACGCCGGCATTGACCAGGCGGAAGGGCGTTTCCCCCCCGGAGAAACGCCTCTGCAGAATGGCGGGGAATGCCTGGTCGGCATCCAGGTGCAATCCCGCGCTGATGGAGTCTCCCAGGAATATGACCAGGGGAGCGTCGTCCGGGATCGAGAGGGCGGAGGGCTCGACCTCGGCCTCCTGTCCGGACCATGCATCGCCCAGTCGGGCAGCGGAATCGGGCTCCTGGGAATCGGCGCTTTCCGACCCATTGCAAGCGACGAATAGAAGACTACTTAGGGCTAGGGCGCCAAGAACGTTCCAGGGGGACAGATTCCGCTTCATGTTGACGCTAGCATAGTCGGGCCTGGCGCACTTTTCTTGCGCGCACCTCCAAGTATTCGTCCACCGCCATCCAGCCAGAATGCAATCGCCCGAACCCTCCACTGGAAACAAAATCGATTGTTTGGCGGTAAGCCATCGACTGCGCTCGGGCTCCCAGGACCTGCAGATCCTTGATTCGGTGAGCTTGACCGTTCAGAGCGGCGAGTTTCTAGCGATCGTTGGGCCTTCTGGCAGTGGAAAGTCCACGCTCCTGGGGCTCTTGGCGGGCCTCGAAAAACCCACCGAAGGGTCGATTCGATGTGAGGGCCTGGTGTTGGAACAGGCGGACGAGGACCAACTCGCCCGCTGGCGCCGGGAAAAGGTGGGCTTCGTTTTCCAGAACTTCCAGCTGTTGAGCAACATGACGGCCCGTGAGAACATCATGATGCCGCTCGAGTTGCTGGGCCGGAAGGACGCCTTTGCCGTGGCCACCCAGCTATTGGAGGACGTGGGCCTCT
>JARGOW010000593.1:0-1950 GCA_029212955.1 Planctomycetota bacterium
ACCATTGGCCAGAATGTCGGGTACCACGGGGATGTTCCGCTGGGCCAAAATGCGATCGGCGCGCAGGGAAACCGGGCCATGGGCGCCTTCCAAGATGAACTTGGCTTGGATGTGAAGGGCATTTCCGGAGTGAACGGCATTCGCCACGGCGCAGGGCACCAGCACATCGCACGGGGATGCGAGGAATGCCTTGTTGTCCAGCAATTCGAAGTCTCCCTCAAAGTCGGTCAGGTGACCGTGTTCCTCGCGGTGGGCCAGGATGGACGGGATGTCCAAGCCGTCTTCGTTGAAGAAGGCGCCGTGCACGTCGGACAAGCCGGTGACCAGCGCGCCCTCGTCGTGCAGGATGCGGGCGAAGTTTCCGCCCACGGTGCCCGCCCCCTGGATGTTGACTTTCAATCCTTGCAGATTGAGGCCAAAGTTGGAGCATGCCAGGCGAAGGATGATCACAAGTCCGGCGGCCACAGCGTCTTGGCTGCCCAGGGAGCCCGCCATGGCAAGGGGCTTGCCCGTCACCGAGGAACTGGCCGTGTAACGCTCGTGGTTGGAGATGGTGTCCATGATCCAGGCCATCACGCGCTCATCGGCGTACAAGTCGGGCGTGAACACATCCTGTTCCGGACCCACATCCGCGATGATGTTGGCGGTGTAACGCCGCACGATGGCCTCCAGGTCACGACCGGAGATTTCGGTGGGGTCCACCCGGATGCCTCCGGCGGATCCGCCGAAGGGGATGCCGAGCAGAGCGCACTTCCAGGTCATCCACGCGGCGAGAGCACGCAGCTCATCGATGCGCAAGTCGCCGGAAATTCGAAGGGGACCCAGGAAGGGGCCGAGTCCTTGGTTGTGCTGAACCCGGTAGCCGTCGAACACATGGAAGGTGCCATCCTCCAGGGCCACGGGGATGGAGACCGCGATTTCGCGGTCCGACTTGCGCAGGATCGAGTACTCAGCAGGTCCCAAGCCCAACCGTTTGGCCGCTTCGTCGAAGCTGGCCATCATGGTGGTGAAGGGGGTTTCTTCGTCGAGTAGTGGAGTGTTCGGGAGGGCGCCCTCTTCGTCCAGCTCGTCCGTTTCGTTGACGGGGGTATCCATGGCTAGCTCAGGAGAAAAGACCGCGCATGCGGTACACGGTGGCAACCCGGTCGATGGCGACGATGTAGGCCGCGGTGCGCAGGCAAACGTCGTATTTCTTGGCAGTGGCTGAAACCTCGGAGAAGGATTGTACCATGATTTGCTCCAGGCGGGAGTTCACGATGTCCTCGGTCCAGAAGTAGCCCATTCGGTCTTGAACCCCCTCGAAGTAGGAAACCGTCACGCCGCCGGCATTGGCCAGGATGTCCGGTACCACCACGATTCCGCGGTCGGTCAGAATATCGGAGGCCACAGCGGTGGTGGGGCCGTTGGCGCCCTCCACGATCAATTTGGGCTTGATCTTGTCGGCGTTGCGCGAGGTGATTTGGTTTTCCGTGGCGGCGGGAACCAACAGGTCGCAGTCCAGTTCGAGTTGTTCCGTGTTGGGCAGGTGCTCGGCCTCGGCGTAGCCTTCCAAGCGGCCGTTTTCCTTCAAGTGAAGCAGGACCGCAGGGATGTCCAGTCCGTTCGTGTTATGGATGCAACCATACATGTCGCTGATGGACACGATCTGGTAGCCCTCCTGGTGCAGGAGCTGGGCTCCGATGCCGCCCACGTTGCCCGAACCCTGGACCACCACGCGGGTGTTCTCGGGTCGCATGCCGATCATCTTCAGTGCTTCGTTGGCGCTGATCATGACGCCGCGGCCCGTTGCTTCGCGGCGGCCGAGGCTGCCTCCGATGCTGAGCGGCTTGCCGGTCACGATGGCGGTGGTGGTGCGTCGCGCGTGCATGGAGTAGGTGTCCATGATCCACGCCATGGTTTGCTCACCCGTATTCATGTCCGGCGCGGGCACGTCCCGGTCCGGACCGAGGA
>JARGOW010000593.1:1960-2728 GCA_029212955.1 Planctomycetota bacterium
TGAGTCGTTCCAACTCGCCGGTGGACATGGTGCGCGGATCGCAGATCACTCCGCCCTTGCCTCCGCCGAAAGGAATGTTCACAACGGAACACTTCCAGGTCATCCATGCCGAGAGGGCACGCACCTCATCCGGGTTCACGTCGGGCGCGAATCGAATGCCACCCTTGCACGGACCGCGCAGGGTGTTGTGCTGGATGCGATAGCCGGTGAAAACTTTCACCGTGCCATCATCCATGCGAATGGGTAGGGATACTTTCAGCTCCCGGTCGGGCTGCTGCAGCACGTCCCGGATACCCTCATCGAGGCCCAGGTGGTCTGCCGCGGTATTGAATCCGCGAGCCATGGAGAGGAACGGATTGAACTCGTCTTGCATCGCCGGATCGGTGGCGAGGGCGTGGCCGCTTGACATCGCTGTTTACGGTTTTTTGGAGCTGAGCCGGGAGTGGGTCCCTCGACTTGGAGGGGCCAGCAGGCGGGGTGGGAGAGTGGTGCGCGGCATGATAGCCGCAAACCGCAGGGGGTGAGAGGCCTTACGACCTCTTATTAGGTTCCAACTTTCATGAAACCTGGCGCATACGGCCATGTTTTTTTCCGACTTCGGGGCACCCGGTCTCGAATCAGAACCCCGGGGGCGGTCCGTTCCCCGAGGGCCCCATGGTCTAAGGATCGCGGAATGGCCTCCAGCCGCCCGGTTTGCATCCGGGGAGCCCCGGTTAATCGGGGCCAATGCTGCTGGGGGCAAGGCGCGGCGGTATCGTGTCGCCGCCT
>JARGOW010000594.1 GCA_029212955.1 Planctomycetota bacterium
CCGCTTGGGTCGCCGGCTGGACAAGGGCGGGAGCCTTTGGTGGTTCGAGGTGGAGATTCGCATCCGTCTCAGCGCGGGTGACAATTGCGAAGTGATTCGCCTGTGCAACCTAGCCCTGGAGAATCCACTGATCGATTCGGACCGGGCCGTGGTGCATTGGCTGCGTGCGGTCGCCTTCGAACGCTTGGAGGATGAAGAGCGTTTGATCGCGGATTTGTACCAGGTCACGAAGCTAAGCCCGGGTCACGCGGAAGCTTCCGCCAAGCTCCACGGCGCGCTCGCCATTCGCATTCAACGTCGGCAAGTGGCCAGGCGACTTAAGGAAGGCTTGCAAGCCACCGAAGTGGAACCCGCCAATCCCCGTGCGTGGTTGGAATTGGCCAGGGCGCAAAGTGCGGCGGAAGAGACCCATGCTTCGAAGAAGTCCTACGTCAAGGCGCGCGACCTGGACGAGTCCCTCCTGACCCTATCCGACTGGGCCACGCTCGCCCAGGCTTGCATTTGGGGCGGAGATTACGACCTGGCCGAAATCTGCCTCGAAAAAACCAAGGCCATGGGAACGGAACTACCGGAGCTCGCGAAACTCCTGGAGCGCGAACGTAACTCCTCCGAGGATTTTTCGGGGGGCATGGGCGAGTATCCCTATGTGGATGAATATGGGGAAGAGGATGCGGGCGAACCCGCTCCGCCTGCGGCCCCCCCCAAAACTCTCACCGCGGAAGAGTGGCAACAGACCCTCGATCGCTGGGCCAGCGAAATGGCCAAGGTTCGGGAAGCCCACTCGCCCCTCAGCGAAACGTTTTACCCTTTGCAGGAGCAGGCCTTCGAATGGGCCAACCGCTTGGATGCGATCCAAACTCGCGCCGAATTCGAGGCGTTCGTTCCACCTCTGCAAGAACACTTGAGTGCGCACACCGAGTGGAGGGAGTCCCAGGACAAGAACGAAGCCCGGTACAACCGTTTGTCCGAGGAGATCAATACCTGGTTTGCCTGGTCCTCCGAATTGGAACGGGCAGGGCACGCCCACGAATGGATCGGCCCCACCAAGGAGATCACCGAATCGCTTTGGGAGCTCGAAAACCCCGCCCGCGTTTGCAAGTCCGAAGACTTGCCTGGCCAAATGGAAGCCACACGTCTCCAATTCGATCGGCTGGATGCGTTCGCGAAAGGGTCGGCGGAGCTGATCCGGGAGCATTCCGGCTTGACCAACGAAGAGGCCCTGTCCAAATCCTCGGAGTTGATGTCCATTGGGGAACCGACGCCCGAGCTGTTCGCCATTTTGGGCCTTGCCAATTATCGCTTAGGCCAGATCGAGCAGGCCCTGGTTCCGCTCCACCAATCGTTGGCATTCCCCGGCGCCCACGGCCTGGAGGCCGAAGTGCGCGACGCCCTGGCCCAACTGCAGCAACGCGGTCAAGCCCTGATCCCCACCGCCGCCATGTTGCGCGAAAGCGGGGACTTGCAGGCGGCCAATGCATTGGCTGGCCGCGCCGCGGACCTGGCTTGCCTGGATGCGCAAAGCCACGCGGAGGAAGCCCGCTGCCTCGAGATTTCCACGATCCGCTTGCATGCCCTGCGGTGCGCCAGACTTGCCAGCAACATGGAACCGGAAAGTCGCGCCATGGGAATCGCTCACATGCAACTTGCCCTGCGGGACAGGGAACTCTCCGAGGCCAGGGAGGTCGCGGATCGTTTGGTGGCTTCGAACCCCCGCGACCCCGAGCTCCTTCTGAAGCGAGCTCCCATCCTCGCCATGTGCGGGGAGCGAGAAAAAGCCCACCAGGATTTGCGGTTCTACAACGTGCTACACAACAAGAGCGGTCGCGCGAGCCTGGGCCATGCATTCAATGAACGCTTGCAGCGAACCGGTTTCAGGCTATATCGCATCGGCAATGACACCAGAACCTGGGCCGACAAAGAGGCCTATGACTTTGCAGAAAAGCTCTTCTGGTTCCCCGGCGGCGATCCTAAATCGGATGAGGCCAAGGCTCACATCGCGAACGTCCACAGCATCATGGCAGGTCGCGCGGGCATTGTAATCCTCAAGGAAGAACCCGAGGGGCTGACCGCCCAGCAAAAATTGGAGTGGCCTTCTATCGCATTCTATCTGCGCGGTGAGATCCTCCACGCCCAAGGGGATCAGGAAAGAGCAGGCTGGCAATTTGAGAAGGCCCTTAAGGATGCCCACCTCCCCATCGAAGTGGCCTACATGATCCATAAGCGAACAGGGCTTCCCATCGGGCTGCGTTCCTTCCAACGGCATCATCCCCTGCGCGTCCCCCAGGTCTACAAGGACGCCCAGTTCGCCATTAAAATCGCAAAGCCCGGCCAAACCGTTCTGCTCTCGGGAAGCAGTCATTCCACGAACATGGATCTAAAGCGCAGCATTCGCATCCAGGGTGTGGGCTCCACCGAAACCCGGGTGTATTACTCCTTCAGTTCGAATGACAGCTCCAACCTGTGGAGCCCCCAGCCCTCCAAGAAATCCAACAGCTCCATTTCACATGGATGGGTTGAACTGGCCCATCTGGGGCTGGAGGTTCAAACCTACACCGACGGCTTGGAGCCGGAGAAAGCGTCGCAGTTTGCTCACCACTTGGAGGCTGGCGGTCTGCTCGTGGAGGACTGTCGATTCCGGGGAAAAACCCGGTTCCAAATCCACCCCGGAGCCCGCTCCCTGTTCCTGGACTGCGATTTCGACCAGGAAATCGACTCCTTCCT
>JARGOW010000595.1 GCA_029212955.1 Planctomycetota bacterium
GCGGTCGGCTTTCTCTGGGCGCTTCATGGGGTAGCAGCTTAGCCGTGGCTTCGACTACTGGGCAAGGCTGTGGGCTTTCATATGCTCGGCAAGTGCCCCCGCGATGAGCTTGTTGCCCGCGTCATTGAAGTGCCCCTGGTTGTACAGCTCCGACAGGTCGGTACTCTTGGCGGCCTGGTAGGCTTGCAAGGTGGGCCCACAATCGAATGTGGAGATGTCCCTGGACTTCAGTTCCTCCTTGAAGAACTGAATTCGTGAGTTGTCGGTTGTAGCCTGGGGCTGATCCCTGAAGATCACGTACATCAAACGGGAACCCACGGCCTTTGCCATGCGGTGGTTGGCGTCGATGAGGGCGCGATTGACTTCGACCTTGTCAAGAAAGCCGCAGTCATAGGACTCCGGGGGTCGCTTGAGCATGCTGCGCATGGCGTGGGCATAACCCCAGAACCCCTTTGGAGCCCGATTGAAGAAACGCACGGGGTCCGGGTCGATCGGGAGGTTTTCTAATGCCAGATTTCCCTGGGGGTCCAGGCGGAATTTGGGCTTTTGGTAGGAGCGTACACCCAATCCAGAGCGGTCGAAGCTAAAGGGCTCCACACCCATAATGATGCATTCCGGTGGGTCGACCCGTGGCAAGGTGGCTTCCATGAGTAGATGCATTTGATCCGTGCCATAGCCTCCCACCCCCAGGTGCAAGACGTCCTTTCCCGGCAACAGTTTTTGAAGAAGATTGGGAAGCCAATTCTCCGGGCTGGCTTGACCGTCCACATAGGAATCCCCGTAGAAGAGAATTTTCGGTGGCCCACCGGGAGCCAGGCGATCCGCGGTTTCCGGCTGCAGGCCCATGGGGTTTCTATCGGAGATCGGACCCTGGCTCCAACCCAGTTTGGGATGGATCCGGGCGGGGGATATCTTCTTGCAATAACTGTCCCAGCGGCCTGCCAGGACCCAGAAAGCGTCATGCGTCAACTGGTGTCCATACAGTGTCGGGTCCTTGGCGGATTCGGATCCAGATCGGATCGCGAGTCGGATCGCAATTTCTCTAAACATGGGCGGTTCGGGTGTGGTCGCGCCCCATGATACCACCCCAAAGAAATCAAAGAGTGTGAAGCCCATTTGGAATGGGGATTGCGACTCCATGGATCACAGGGAATAGGAAAACGAGGGCTTCGATTGTGAAGTGTGCCCATCCGGGCCCATCCCGCGTATCCTCTGCCTATGCCCGAAGTCCAAACTCCAGTGCTTTCGAAGCCGCCGAGCAAGTGGCGCCATAGATTGTTCTACAGCTTGTTGTCCTTGGTCGTCAGCTTGCTTGCGGTTGAAATTTTTGTTCGCACGGCCTGGCCTGTGCACGGTTGTGTTCTGGGCCTGCATGGGGAGTATTTGCACGCGCCGATTCCCAATTCGTCCACGGTGCAGTTCATGGAGCCGACGTTGGCCAGCGGGGGTATTGTGGTGCGTGTGAACAGCCACGGCATGTTGGGTCCTGAACCCGATGCGGGTCGCAAGCGACCGAGGGTTATGGTTTTCGGGGACTCCTTCGTTATGTCGGAGAATGAACCCTACGCAAAGACTTTTGCTGCCCAGCTCGGCAAACAATGGGAGGGTCGCATCGAAGTGTTGAGCGCGGGCGTGACGGGCTATGGCCCGGACCAAACCCTCCTGCGCATGGGCGAATTCCTCCCACGCTATGAACCGGATGGGGTCGTTTTGGTTCTGTGTGGGTACAACGACCTGGGAGATCCGATCCGCAACCACCTTGTTCATCTGGACAAGGAAGGGGAACTCATATTCTCGAAGGCCGGGGTGCGCGCCGAAGAACGGGATTGGTTCGAAGAAAATCTGGCGGACTCCAAACGTTGGGGCTTGGATCGTTTGTGGAGGGCCCACCGGGAAGTGACCGGATGGCAGGTGGCCACCCGGGGCAACACGGCAACCATGGCGGATTACCTGCGCGCCCACAGGGAGGACCACTTGGCCCACACGGAGATGGGGGAGACCGCTGCCATCGGTCTGCTGCGCGACGTGTACGATGCGGATGTGGCCCTGAAACCGGAATGGCCGTCCAGCCGCTACAAGGTGCGCCTGATGGAGGCCATCCTGAAGGAGATTGCGAGCCTGTGCCGGTCCGCCTCCATTCCTTTGATTGCCGTTGTCGTTCCAGGCGGCCCCGACATGGACCCCGAGTCCTGGCTGAAAGTCGACACCAAGCACTACCCCGACTACAAACGCGACACCCTGTCCAATCAGATTGCGGGCGCCAGTGGGCGCGCGGGAATTCAGACGCTCAATCTGTTTTCCACTTTCGATGGGGTGGCGCGCGATGTGGATCTCTACGTGGGACCCGTAGACCCCCATTGGAATGCCAATGGCATGGGGCTTGGCGCGGAGAGCTGCGCTCAATTCCTGGTCGGCAATCGGGATTGGCCATTTTTGAACTGAGGCGATCCTAGACTCAACCCCGTGTGAAAGGCCCGCGTGACTCCAGGCTCCGGCCTCGCTACCCAAGGTCCTTACATCGCAAGCCAACTCTCCCAATGAAACTCCCGCTCATACTTGCAGCAGCATGGCTAGCCAGCTCTTGCCATGCCACCGGATCCTCCGACGTACCCATGGGGGAGCTCCGGGCCAGTCAAAGTTCCGGTTATGGGGTGCCCGCCGGTGCAGGTGACGTTTCTTTCACGACCTCGGCTTCCATGGGGGCCG
>JARGOW010000011.1:0-4800 GCA_029212955.1 Planctomycetota bacterium
ATCGAGGGCAAACCAGGCTGTCGATCGGGCGCTCTGGCCACGGAAGCTCGCTTGGGTTGGCAGGAATGGGGCAACGCAGGATACGCTCCATTGGCCGAATATGAATGGTCCATGGAAAGCTATCGATCAGCTTTCGGTATCGATGCAGCGTTGAGATTCGTTCCGTGTCCGGTATCCTTGCGATTCATGGCATTTGCAATCGATTTGGACGCGTACTTTGCGCGCATTGGGGATTCCGGGGCCCGGGGCCCTGATTTGGCGACCTTGCGACGGGTGGTGGAGGCCCATGCGCGCACCATCCCCTTCGAAAACCTGGACATCCTGCGTGGCCGCGGCATTTCGGTGGAGCTCGCTGACATTGAACGAAAGTTGGTGCACGAAGGCCGTGGGGGATACTGCTTTGAGCAGAACAGTCTCATGGAGCAGGTTTTGCAGGGCCTCGGATTCGATGTGCAAGCCATCAGCGCCCGGGTGCGCATCAAGAGTCCGCGCTCGTTCATTCCGGCCCGCACCCACATGTTCCTGCGCGTTTGCGTGGGGGGCGAGGATTGGCTGGTGGATGTGGGCGTGGGCGGTTTGACCCCCAACGCGCCCCTGCGTTTGGTTCTGGACGAACCCCAGGACACGCCCCTGGAAACCCGGCGCATCGTGGCCGAGGGGCAATGGTCCGGTTTCGAACAGCGCTCCCCGGACGCGCTTCTCTACCACCAGGTCTTGATTGGGGATGAATGGCAGGACGTGTGCGAATTCACCCTGGAACCCATGTATCCCATCGACCGGGAGTTGGGCAATTGGTTCACCAGCGCCCACCCGGCTTCGCACTTCAAGGACAAGCTCTCCGTGGCGCGTACCACGGAAAACGGGCGCGTGACGATCCTCAATCAAACCCTGAAGTTCCGGGACGAAAACGGCCAGGCCCAATCGCGAATCTTGAACACCCGGGCGGAATTGCTGGAAGCCCTGGACCGGGAGTTTGACCTGCAATTCCCCGCCGACACCGTGTTCCAGAGTTCCGGACTGGCCAACCTCAAGGACTGACCCATGGCCATCACCGCCCAACAACTGGCCGTGCACGAGGTCCTGGATTTGCACGAATTCTTCGAGGACTGGCTTTCCGGGCGCGGTCCGAACACCCCCGAGTGCTTTGCGCGTCTTTCGCGCAGCCTGGACTCCGAATTCGAAATCATCACCCCCGACGGGCAGCTCATCTCCCGGGAGAACCTGATCGACGGCCTGTCCGGTGGCTTTGGCTCCCGCGGCCCAGAGTTCCGTCTCTGGGTACAAAACACCCGGGCCCGGATGGTGGAGGAGGGGCTCTGCCTGGTGACCTACGAAGAGTGGCAGGCCACCGACGGCGTGGAAAAAGGCCGCCTCTCCAGCGCCCTACTGCGCTGCACACCCCAGGGAATTTGCACCTGGATCCACGTGCACGAAACCGCCCTGCCCTAACCCGCGCACCAACGAAGAGCGCGGTGCCGAGAGCAAGTCCCGACACCGCGCAAGCCGGTGGATGCTGGGGATCCGTTCCGGTCTATTGCACGAGCACGGACATGCCATTGGAGAAGTTGGAGGCACCGGCCAGGTCCCGGTACCACATCTGGAAGTTCCAGGTTTCGCCGACGGCTGCGCTCACCCGGCCCGTGGGTTGGGGCAGGTTGGTCCAGTGCACTTCCATGGATGCTGCGCCCTGGGAGCCGGAGAAGCGGATCTCGTCCGCGCCGTTGAAGCGGCCCAAGGCTCCACCCAGGCACAGGTTGCCCTGGCTTCCTCCGATGGCGGGGAAGAAACCTTGGGTGGTGGAGCACAGGAAGAATCCGAATTCGTTCTGGGGAAGTCCCTGCACCCGCAAGCTCAGCCAGTCGGAACCCAACTGGTTCGAGCCAGCGGCGGTCAACCAGGCCACCCGCCCCGAGCTGTTGGGAACGGGCATGGTGCAATAGGCCGTTCCCAGGGGATCCGCACCGGAAACCACGTACACGTGGCCCCGATAGATGAAGGGGGGAGACCCCTGCAGGGGCGCGCCGGCCACCCAATCGGAGATGCCGTCGCCGTTCACGTCACCCAGATGGGAGGGCCAGGACATGCTGTGATCGCCCACGCCTTCGGGTTGGATCTCGTACAGGATCCGCAGGTCGCTGGCGGAGCGCACTTGGAGTTTGGCGGGGAAAGCCAGCACCTTGGTGATGATGTTGGGAACCCCATCTCCGGTTAGATCGGGCATGCCCCGGAAGCTCGCGGCGGAAAGGGGATCGGGCAGGTTGGCCTCGTGGGCTAGGACCTGGCCATCGCCGCCGGAGAATAGCCAGAGACCGTAGTGGTAGGAGCTCGGGGCATATTCAAAGCGGGACACCATGGCAACCTCGCGGATTCCATCACCGGTGACGTCCCCAACGCTGGAGGCCGTGTGGCCAAAGGTGTCGCTAGAATTGCCTTCCCAGCTGCGCAGAATACTGCCGTCGAAACCGGAGACGATAGTGGCCCGACCAATCGTGAGGCTGGTCGCGTTGGCGTGGTTGGACCCCCACATGAGCAAGTCGTGCAGCCCGTCCCCGTTGGTGTCGCCCATGGCGGAGATTCCCCCGATTTCGGGTCCGCCCATGTGCGCGCCCAACATGGACCAAAGCAATTGGTAGTTGGCGCCGGAGTAAAGATAGATCTTGCCACGGTGACCGTTGACCCCCGGAGCATTGTCCGTGGGGGCGTAGACCGCAATGTCCACGATGCCATCCCCGTTCACATCGCCAGCGTTTCCGACCTTTTCACCAAAGGAATCATCCATGGTGGTGCTGATCCATTCGTGCAGTTGGGAGAAATCCGCCCCGGAATATACGCGGGTTCGGGCAAAGAGGGGATTGGCCCCGTGGGTAGGCCCTCCCACCACGAAGTCGGGAACGCCATCCCCGGAAATGTCCCCCAATCCAGCCATGGAAGTGCCCAAGGCCAGTCCGGACAATCCGCCGGGTAGGGTTTGTAGAACCGTCCCGGTGGCTCCGGAGAAAACGGTCACGCGACCCTCCTCCAATGCGGTGTCGTCGAAGTAGGGGGAGCCGACTGCGTAGTCGGGGACGGAATCTCCGTCGATGTCGCCAATACCGGCAACGGAGGAGCCCAGGGACTCGTTCTCTGTGCTACCGATGTGGGTGCGCAGGAATGTTTGGGCGGACGCGTTGGATGCGCAGAGGAGGGCGGTGCCGATGAGAGCCATGGCCCTTCCATAGGACCTGGAAAATCGAACTTGGGCAGAAGACAACGTGGTGCGGTTCATGGGAGAACTCCAGTTAAGAGCTAGTTGTGAACCCCCAGAAAACGGTGGGGGTATCCGTCTAACCCCAGGTTAATTCTTTCCAGAAAGATCGGCCAAAAAGTCAACACTTCATGGCCGTCAAACGTGTTGTTTTTGCCCGAAATCAAGCGTGCGTTTGCCCTTTCAAACCCCAGGGAGTTTGGGCCGGCAAGGGGGCAGGAGAGTGCCCGGTTCGCCCTGGGCCAAGCACGGACAGGAAGCCGTAAATCCACCCCGGGGCCAGGCGGTGCCGTAGGCTTCAGGTGTCCGCACGTGCTACCGATTCGAGCAGTGCCTGGGTCTCACGGGCCTTTCGCTTCGCGTCATGTTGTTCCGCGGCGGAACGGGCAGCGCGGGCGCCTTGCTCCCGGTGATCCAACCAGAAGCCGACTTGTTCAGCCAGCTCCTCGGGGCTGGGCTGCTTCGAAAGCACGCTGCCCGAAACGCCCTCTTCGATGAGTTCGTGGCCGCCGTTGGTCCGCGTCGTGATCGTGGGCAAACCCGCGGCCATGGCTTCGATCGTCGAGTTGGCGAAGGGGTCGTAGCGCGTGGGAAGGGCGTAAACATCGGCGGCGCCAAAGCAAACTTCCGCGTCCCTTCGCCCGCCCAGGAATTGGCAGCGGTCTGCGATTCCGAGCTCCATGGCGCGCGCTTCAAAGCTCGCTGCAGAGGAGTCGTAACCGACCACCATCAAGCGCAGGGCTTCATCGTCCCGCGCCCGCTGGGCGGCGGCTTGCAGCACCAGGTCCAAGCCCTTGCGCCCATAACCGGTGCCTAAAAACAGGAGCACATGGTGGTCCGCATTCCAACCCAGGGAAGCGCGTAGCTCCGCGCCCGCGCCCTCCCGGTGGCGCGGATGGAAGCGCTCCGTGTCCGTGCCGTTGTAGACCACGTGCACACCGTTTTCGGTCAATCCATGGCGGGCTATCACGTCGCGCTTGACCAATTCGGAGTTGGTGATCACCAGGGGGCGGCCCCCGCCTTTGCGCGAGGGGTGGGCGGCCAGGGCGCGGCTTTCGATTTCCAGGGCCAGCCGGTGTTTGCGCGCGCCCTTCCGGTACAGGCGCTCGAGCGGGGTGAGCGTGGCGTCGTGGGCCAACTCCAGATAGGTGGCGTGGCAGCCCCCGCCCATGCGGATCACATCGTGGGTCCAGGTTTTGCCCAGGCCGAAAACCAAGTCGTAGTCGGCCTGGGCCACATGGGCTTCCACGGCCCTGGCAAAGTTCCACATGCGGCCGGCGCCGGTGAAGGACAGGGGCCGTAGAACCTCAAAGCGAATCGCTTCGTGGGTGGGCTCCTCGTGGCTGCGGCACACGATCGTGATCTCGTGCCCGGCGCTGGCCAGGTGGGCCGAGACCAGATTCAGGTAGCGTTCCGTGCCGCCGCTGTGGGCGTGCCGCATGTGTACCAGGGCGATGCGCATGGGGGGCAGTATACGCCGTGGGGGACCGGGGCCGCAGGAATTGGCGGGGAACTGGTTGGGGGCTTGGCAGGGTGCCCGCGCACTTCCAGCATTC
>JARGOW010000011.1:4868-18515 GCA_029212955.1 Planctomycetota bacterium
TGGCACCATAACGGCGACCATGACCGCCGCCTGCACCGATTGAATGACCTCGCGGGTGGCTTTTCCAAAAGCCTCGCCCTCGATGATGGCCTCGATACGCTTCTTGTGGGCCTTGACCTTCTTGCGACCCAGATTTACATGGAGTAGATCCGAGCCATGGGTGAGGGAGATCAAGACGGTGGTGCGCACGTCCACTTCGCGGGGTCCCTCGAAGATGGCTTTCTCCAGGCGCCGGACGATTTCCTGTTCCGGACGGGGATCGATCTCAGGGAAGATTTTGCGCGTGAAGATCAGCAGGATCTTGTCCTCTGTGGCGCGCAGGATTCCACGGTCCGCAAGCTTGTGGGCCACCCGATGGGTCAACTTCTTCATGCGCGCGATGCGCGACAGCCAGGTCTTGAGGGAGGCCCGGCGCTTGGCGGAGGCGATGGTTTGCAGGGCCTCGTCGATGATCGGGTCACCCAGGGGCTTGGGGTTTGCCACCTCGATCAAACTCTTTTTCTCGTCCGCGATCCGGATGCGTTCGGTGAGCAGCAGCTCCACCAGCACCGCACCGGCCACGGAGTATTCGGAGAAACTGGTGGCGATAGTGCCCTTGTCATTGCGCAGGGCGAGCAGCATCACTTCTTCGTACAGGAACAATTGCATGGGGGAATCCTTGGCGGCGGGGTCGCGGGAACCCCGGTCCTACGACCCGATCCGCGCCCCATTCGAACCTAATTGCAAAAGGTGATGCTGGCCAGGTTGGAGAAGTTCGAAGGCACCCCGTTGTCGCGGCTCCAGTACTGGAAGTTCCAGGTGCTGCCGGGCAGCCAGGTGGCCCCGGCCGGCAGTTGATTGGGGTCCGGGTGGAAGCTGGCCATGCCAAAGGGCCCCGAGAATTGGATTTGACCCGCGGCGTTGAGGCGATAGAGGCTGCCACCAAGGCACAGGTTGCCCTGGCTTCCCGGGGGCAGGGCCACCAGGCCTTGTCCATCCGCCATCAGGTAGTAGCCAAAGTTGTTGGGCGGGATGGAGACCGTGGTGAGCTGCAGATCCCCGGCGCCCACGATGGGAGTGCCGGTTCCGGTCAGGGCCATGGGGATTCCGAGCGACGTGGGCAGGGCGCTGCAGAAGCCGGGGTATTCGAAGCCAACTTTGAAGGGCACCTGGGCCTGGCCGAGGATCGAGGGCATGGCCCCGGGCTTGAACAAACCCAATTCCACCGAACCCTGGGCGGGCGGGTCGGGACTCTCGAAGGAGAACGAGTACAGGGTGCCCCAGCGCAGGGCGTTGGCGTTCGGGTCCTGCGCAAAGCTGTCCGTGCTCCAGGTGAGCACGGCACCCAGGTGCATGGCGGGCCAGGGTGTGCCATCGAACGGGGAGCCCGAGTGGTGGGGCGCCCCATGGAACTGCATGGCCGAGGGCGCCAGGTTGCCGCAGGAATTGCTGACAGTGAAGGAGCGCACCCCGCGCTCGCTGGTCAGGTTTTGGATGGCGTAGTCGTAGCGCCAGAAGCCGTTGCCCAGATCCGTGGCCCGCGAGCCCAACCAAAGGTGACCATCGATGCCGGGGCCGCCCTCGTCGGGAACCGAGAGCGCTTCGATCTGCACATCCGGGTGTCGGTCCTGCCAGGCGAAGATCGCGGGCTGACCCACCGCGGTCACGCCGGTTCCGCTGGGAAAACGATGGTCCGGCACGATCATCTCGGTCCAGGAGGCATTGTTGCCCCCATTGCCGAAGGCCTGGTCGTGCTCGCTGATGAAAATGGACTCGGCGATGATGCGACCCGCCGGGTTTTCCAGGTCGGCCACGGGGGCAAAGACCCGACCCGCCAGGGTGGGCGGCTCGCAGCAGGGCCCGGTGGGGGTGCCGCTCCATGTACCCAGATTTCCGTCGATTTGCCAGCGGCCCCAGCCGATGGCGCCGTCGTTTACCGCAGACGTGTCCGCGCAACCCACGCCCAGGGTGCTGCAACCCGTGGGCTGGCAGGTTCCGCAGCCCGTTTCGTTTAGGGCGCAAGTCTTGGGGATCGCAAAGCCCGCGCCGAGCTGACGGATGCCCCCGTCGATCACCTGGTACAGATTCTCCACCAGCACGGGATTCCAGTTCACGGGCACATCGCCCTGGTTGCAGGTGGTGTTGCGAAAGCTGTAAGCCGCCATACCACCGGATTCCCCATGGAAGGTCCAGGCGTTGTTGCGGGCCACGTGGGACACCACCAAATCGGGGCCCTGGGCCGTGGCCAGGCTAGGGGAAAGGGCTCCAGCCACTAGCAGGGGAAGGGCTCGGGTGAAAATCATGATGGGTTCAGGATACCGGTCTGGGCGGGTTTGGGCCTTCCCAGTCGGCTTTTTGCCCCCCTGGCCCGCCTTGGGACCCTGGAAAAGGGGACCATGCGCCTTGTCCAGGGATTCCGTATCCTCTTGGACTGCGCGCGGTATGACAGACCCTCGTCCCGCCCCCCATTAAAGATATGTCTCGATTCTTTGCTTCACTGCTGCCCTTGGCCCTCGTTTTCTTGCTGGCCCCGGCGGCTTCCGCCCAGCTGGATTTGCCCAAAACCAAGGACGGTGCTCCGATCAAGAAGGTGGAGCCCCAGGTGGCCCGCGCCGGCGGCCTGGTTCCGCACCTGGAATGCACCACTTGTGGCGCGTCCAACTACACGACCTCGATCGGCCCCAAGGCGAAGAAGGGCAAGCAAAAGGCATGGTGTTCCCACTGTCGGAACGTGCGCTTGTTCCGCAAGGTGAGTCCGAAGGATGCACGCAGCGGCGGTGGGCTGGATCTGCCCGACCTGGGCAAATCGAAGGAGCCCGTGAATCTGCCCGGCGGTGCCGAAACCACACAGCCCGAGCGACCCACTGGCACGGGCCCGGTTCCCGACACCGGAGCCACCGGCGTCGCCCACGGAATCCTGGACGAGGTGTTGCGCCAACGACTCACCGACCTGGCCTTGGTTCATACGGCGGCGGAAGGGCTCGTGGCCTCGGGGGACGCCGGACTGGTCGCCGCCCGCGAACGTTTGGATACCAAGGACGGTTCGGTCCTGCTGGTTGTGACGCGTACCCTGCTTCTGGGTGGAGTTCCCGAGGACGCTGAACTCGTGGCGAACCGTTTGCGCACGGATGTGCCGCCCAAGGTGGGCCGCGCCCTGGTTGAACAACTCATTCAGCTCAACCCGGTCCAGGCCAATCCGCGCTTGCTATGCACTCTCCTGGATCACCCTCAAAAGCCGGTTCGCGTGGCCGCCTACAAGAAGTTGATGTCCGATGGGGATGGGCAACGGGCCTTTCCCGCATCCTGGTTGCCGCACCTGCAGCCCGTGTTGGTGTCCAAGCGCATGGACTCGCGTCTGCGGGCCCTCGAATTGCTCGCCGGCATCGACGACCCAAGCGTGACCGAACGTGTCCTCGATGCCCTGGCCGACACCCGAGGCCGGGTGGCGCGCAAGGCGGTGGACATCCTTGTGACCTGGGACGATGACGCCGTCGACGTGCAGCTGCAAATGCGAGCCTTCGGGAGCCGCTGGATTCTGCGCGAAAACGCCTACGCCATCCTGGCCCTGGTCGAGCGCGAAGACCGCTACTTTGAGCCCCGGCTGCATGCGGGTCATGTGGAAACCCTGCTCAAGGCCATGGAAATGAGCGACCCGCTCGTGCACCACACCGCCGCCCTGGCCCTGGCCGGCATCGGCTATCGCATGGAGCGTGCCGAGGACAGCCCTTGGCTCGACGGCAAGGTGACCGAAGCCCTGGTGGACGTGGCCGCGGGTGTGCATTTCTTTGACGACCGTAGTTCGATTCAAGCCCCCTGCGTGCGGCGTTTGCAAACCCTCACGGGCCAAGGATTCGGCAGTTCGGGGCCCGAATGGGCTAAGTGGTGGCTGCGCAATCGCAACGGGTTCCGCGCCTCCAGGGCTGCCATGGCATGGACCGCCGAGTCCTACCAAAACCTGAGGGTTCGCCACGTGGACCGAGGTGCAGGCACCGCCGTGGAATTCCTGGGACCTGCCCGTTTGCTGCAGCGCCAGGAGTCCTTTGATGGGGAGCGCTATTACCTCTCCGCCGACCAGGCAATGGAATTCATGGCCTGGATGGAAGAGCGCGGGGTTTTGGGTGCCACCAGGGCGCCGGGTCCGCGGGGCTCGGATTTTGCCCGGGGCCAGGAACTTTCGGTGCACCTGGACGGCCAGGCCAAGACCTTCACCTTCGGAGCCACGGTGCAGGAGGATTGGATGCAGGCTTTGGGCACGTTCTTGGATGCCATGCAGGAGCAAAACCACTGGCAGGATTTCCACCTGCCCTCCCACGGGGGTAAGGCCGGCTGGGTCTTGCAGATGCGCGAGGATCCCGACGGGCTGCCGCCCGAAGGATTGCGCCGCGGTCGCTGGATGCGCGGGGTGGCCTTGATTTGGTTGACCTCCCGCCGCGGTCGCAGTCTGACCGCCGGATTGGACGAATTGAAGCGACTGGATGCCCAGGGCATGGGGCCCGACGCCATGGACTTCGACCCGCTGTTGGAGCTCTTACACGCACCGGTTTCCTTCGGCGATGAGGGCCAGACCCTGGCGGATCTAACCCTGGGAGCCACGGGTTTGAAGGCCGATGGACCCGCCACGGAGGAAGCTCTGCTTCTGGGAGAGCGCTTGATCGGCCGACTGATGGAACGTTTTGGCATGGATGCGGTGGATACCATCGCCAACCTGCTGACCCTGATGGGGGATGAACGTCTGCGATTGGCATGCGCCGATGATTCGGCCATTCTGCGCGTGGCGGGAGCCATGGTCAATCTGGACCGCGGAACCCCTGAATCCTGGTTGTTCGTGGAGCCTATGCTCACCGACGCCAGCACGATCGTTCGGGAAAAGGTTCTCGAGACCTGTGGGCTCAAGGGCGAGCAGCGGGCCCTTCCCGCCGCGCTCCTGCAAGCCCTCGACGGGGATGTGAAAACCCGTCAGGTGGCCATGCGAGCCCTGGGACGACTGGGGGGCGATCGCTCCCGCGAAGTGCTGCAATTGATGCTCGTGGAGCCCAGTTCCGAATTTCGTTTGACCGCGGTGGAAGCCCTGGCGGACCTCAAGGATCCCAAGGTCGCACCGATCCTTATCGCGCTCCTGCGCCAGGGCAAGGAGCAGGGAATCCACGGAGCATTGCGCCGGGGACTCCTGGACCTGGGTCCGGGCGGGCAGAGTTCCTTGCGCGGTTCCCTCGGTTCTCCGCATCCGGTGGTACGGCGCGAATGTGCTTTGATCCTGGGGCTCCAGGATGTGGCGCGGGCGGCTCCTGCGCTCATGCGCATTTTGACCGAGGATCCCACGGATACCCAGGTGGCCCAGGTGTTGGTCGGGTTGACCTGCGTGAACTTGCAGAACGAGGACGAGCGCGCCGAGGCCTGGTGGAATTGGTTCGACTCCGTGATCCAAGAGGACTCGTTCTCCTGGTTCTTGGCGGCTTGCTCGGCCAGGGGCCTGAACCCGCCCATGCCCTTTACCGAGCACTTTGACGTCCCGACTGGGCTTCAACGTCAACCTGGAATCAACCCAGAGAATTCGAGCTTGTCCCACGATGCTATGGTCTTCATGACCCAGGCCGTACAGTTCACCGATGCATGGCTTGCCGAGCGTGCGTATCGGGAGTTGGCCCGCCGAACAGGTCGGGATCTGGGCGACATGCCCCGCAACCTACGAGCCCGACAGGAGTGGGCCGAGGCCCTGCTTGACGATCCCGTAGAAATCCGTTGATGCAATCATCCCGAGCCAAGCGAGTTTTGCAGTCCCACTGGTCCTGGACCGGTGTGGGCTTGTGCTTGGCCCTGGCGCTCTTCCTGGTGCTGCGCGCCAAGAGCCCAGGGATGGTGGTGCGTGCCTACGATGCCATCAAGGCCGGGGGGGACATGCAGCAAGCCGATCTTGAGCGCATCGCAACCTTCCGCGAAGCATTGATCGAAGCGGCTGCGGAGTCCGATGTGGACCCCTACATGCTTGCGGGCATTATGTACAACGAGAGTCGCGGGGTTGGTGGTCAGACTTCCTCGGCGGGAGCGTTGGGACTCATGCAGCTTTCCTTGGCGGCCGCCGGGGATTCAGCCAAGCGCTTGAAGCTGCCCAAGCCAACCAAGAAAGAACTGCTCGAGGATTCCAAGCTCAACATTCGCCTGGCCGCAAGCCATTGGGCCTGGCTGCTAAAGCACCGGGGCGACTGGAGTGAGGAGGCCGTCCTGGTGTCCTACAACGCCGGACGCACCAAACTCATTCGCTGGATCAAGGCTGCGGGAGGCACCTATTCCAAGTGGTGCGATACCGAGGTGCGCGCCGAAGCCCAAAAGCGAAAAACCACCGGCGCCATGCGCTACGCGCGCAACTGTCAGCACATGGCGCGCCTAATGCGCGACCGCGACCTGTTGGAATTGGAACCCGCGGCCGAGTGATCGGGAGCCGTGCCCCGGGTTGGAAGAGCGACTCAGCGTGTGCTTTGGGGATCTCCGGGGGAAACATTGGCGGAGGCGAAGGTGGGGTTAGGCCGTGTGCAGACTCCAGACCAGGGCCGGGAGTTCCCGGATCGATCGCAGGGTCTCGAAGCGCACATCCGCGTACTCTTCCTCCGCCACTACTTCGTGTTGCCAGGTGGTTTGGTAGGGCACGTGCACGGCCCTGGCACCCAGTTCTATGACCGGCAGCACGTCGGACTTGATGGAGTTTCCGACCATCAAAAAGCGGGCGGGGTCGAGATTGTATTTGTGCAAGGCGGTGCGGTAGTGGGCAGGGGATTTTTCGCTCACGACCTCCACGTGCCGAAACAGATCACCCAGTCCGCTGCGAGCAATTTTGGTTTCCTGGTCGAAGAGGTCACCCTTGGTGATCACCATCAACTCGAAATCTCCGGAGAGCTCTTTCAAGGTTTCGGTCACGCCTTCGAGCACGTTCACCGGCGCGGCCAGCATGGCCTTGACCCCATCCAGGATCCCCTGCAATTGGGCCCCCGTGACCTTACCCTCACTGAGTTCGATGGCGGTCTCGATCATCGACAGCCCAAAACCCTTGATGCCATACCCAAAGATTTCCAGGTTGCGAATCTCGGTGGCGTACAATTCCTTCGCCACCCGCTCCGGATCACACTGCTCGTCAAAAAGGGCCCGGAACCGTTCGTGGGTATCCGTGAAAATTATCTCGTTGTGCCACAACGTATCGTCGGCATCGAAGGCGATGGTGTGAATCATGGCTCGGAATCTGTTCGTGGGCATTGCAGACGAATGTGGTGCATTGCCAATGGGCCAGGGGGCAGTCGAAACGTATCACGGGTCGGGTTCGCAAGGTAGAGGAACTCGGGATGGTTTCTGCTAGTCGGGTGGGTTTCCTTGGGGCGGGGGCCTTCGAAATCACGGGTGGACTCGTCGCTCCAGCCGATTCACGAAGGCTCGACCCATTCCGAGATCTAGCTGCGTGAATCGCAACGAGCGAGTGCTAAGCTGCTCCCATGCAACTCAAGGACACGAATCATCTCATCACCGGGGGGAGCTCCGGGATTGGCAAGGCCACCGCGGAACTTCTGATCGCCAAGGGGGCGCGGGTGGCGATCACCGGGCGCGATCCCATGAAATTGGCCCGGGTGGCGGAGGCCATGGGCGCCCATGCCATCCACGCGGACGTGGCTAAGGAGAGCGACGTCAAGCGTACCTACGTCGAGTTTCTGGAACGTTTCGAACGCCTGGACGGGCTGGTCAACAACGCGGGCATCGGTGGAGGCTGGGCTCCCATCGACGAGTTGAATATGGAGGCCATGCGTCAGGTGTACGACGTCAACGTGTTTGGCGCGGCCATGATGGGGCAGGAAGCCGCCGCCATTTTCAAGAAGCAGAACAGCGGCTGCCTGATCAACATCGCCTCCACCGCTGCGCTCAAAGGTTACGCCAAGGGCACGGTCTACTCCTCCTCCAAGTGGGCCCTGCGCGGCATGACCCAATGCTGGCAGGCGGACCTCAGGCCCCACAACGTGGCGGTGACCCTGGTCAACCCCTCCGAGGTAGCCACCGCCTTCGGCGCCGAAAACCGCGAAGAACGCACCGCCGCCCACAACAAACTGCGCAGCGAAGAAATCGCCCACGCCATCGTTGCAGCCATGGAAATGGACCCCCGGGGCTTCATCCCCGAGCTCGCGGTGTTTGCGACCAATCCCTGGTAGGGCCCCAGGTTTCTTGGGTGAAGGGTCTCCGCGGGAACCCGGGGGGAACAACCCCTCCCCGCGCCGCTGACTTGTGGGGCGCGGGGATTTCTATTCCGGGTCTGGAGCGCTATCCTGGTCGCCATGTTGCACCGAACTTGGATTCCTTCGCTATTCGTTGTTTTCGCCTTTCTTCAGACTGCCAGCACCGCGGGTGCACAACAGCTCAAGCTCATCGGCACCCACGGGGCGCGGGTGGAATTGGCCGGACATTGGAAGGCCGGAGAAATCGACAAATCCATGGGCGGCGATCAATTCCTAGGTCGCAAGGCCCATGTGGGTTGCTTCCTCTGGATCATGGAGGTGGACCGGGTTTTCCTCACCCAGCAAACCTGTTCGAACGAACTCGAAAACTTCACGAATGGCGCGTTGCAGACGGGGGATGACGGGCGGACCGGCGCCCTCAAGGTTGTCGATGCCGAGGTCGGGTTTCACGCGACGCAGAGTCTTTCGATGACGATGATGGGGGTGAAACTGCACTACTCGATGCACCACGTGGGGTATGAGGATCTGGGCTACCTGTTTATGGCTTGGGGTCAAGCCAAGGTCAAAGGCAAGCTCGACCGGGAGATCCTCCGCATGGCCCGGTCCCTGCGTTGGCCATCGGAAAGCTCGAAGTGGGCACGGGCTCGCAAGGAAACCACCTACGCTACCGAGTTGAGGGACGGTCACGCGTTGGAGGTCACCGTACCCGGACACTACTTCAAGCATGGGGGCGCGGAGGAGGATGTGGTCATGAGCCTCTCCGCCAATGCGAACGACTTTTCTACCTACTTTCTGTTGAACCGGAGCGACTCGGTCAACACCGCCGCTCGCGAGGCCCGGGACATCATCGAAGGCGCGGGCCTGGGTTACACGCATGTGGATACGAAACCGATCCAAGTGCTAGGCAAATCAGGCATGCTGGTGACCTTAAAGAATCCCGGGAATCGGGTTTACGCCTACGCGATTCCCATTCAGGACGACCTGTACCTGGATCTGCGCTTTGAATATCCCTCGGCGGATTCTGGCCACGATCTCTTGCGGGAGATCATCTTGAAGGGAACCAGCCTCAAGACAGCGGAGAAGGTGGACGCTTTCCCCGAGCCCAACCCGGACGTGGCAACCGCACCCCGGTCCTCGGAAGAAGAGGGCTTCTTCCGGAAAGCGAAGAAGCTCTGCATTCTCCAAAACATGCCCAACCGGGTGGAGCGCTACCAGGATCAACTGCTCATGGCGTCCTGGAGTGGTGTGGTTTCCTGGAAGCCCGGCCAGAAGGAGCCCGAGGTTTTGTACGGAAGCAACATTGCTTCACCGGGGGCTGTGAGCATGCGCGCTGGAACCCTGCATTTCCTGGGCCAGAACGATCAGTGGCAGGTCTTGAAGAATGGAAGCCCCGTGGACCGGGTGGAAACCGATGGGGCCTATGCGGATTTGGGGTCGGGAAACGCAGCCTATCTGAAGCCCCGCAAGAGCCTTCCTCCGGGGTTGGGCATGTACGAAAAGGTCGGACCCGTGGAGCTGGTGATCAAGAACGGAAGCCGGCGCATGGTCACCACCCTGGATTTCAAGGTCCGCGCCCTGTACGCATCCACCTCCGGGTCGAAACTGCTGGCCGTGTGCGATCGGGAAGCTCGCCCCAATACCCATTTGGTCACCTTGAAGGTGATGCCCACCTCAAGCGGAACGGCCCACGAAGCCGGCGACTGGGCCGGGATTCGATCGGTGGGCATGGCACCCGAAGGCTGGTTGGTCAGCGGTCAGCCCCACGGGGATTTGGACGGGGTATGGCTCGTGTCCGAAACCGGAGAGCGGGAGCGATTGGTCAGCTCGAGCAGGGTGACCGGAATCGACTTGGACCCCTCCGACCGGTTCCGGTTTGCTTGCTACCGGGAAGGGGAGTCGGGCTATTTACCCGGCATTGAACTCTGGGAAATGGACTTACAAATGGCCAAGCGCCTGGGAGATCTCCAGCCGATCTCGGCTCCCCGGTTCGATGCCCTCGTGGGCCAGGCCTTTCAAGAAAGCAAGGCCAAACACGATGACATGAAGCTCTGGGTCACAGAGGCTAAGGTGCGCAAGTACGCCGATGCCATCGAAGCGGAGATCGTGGCCGCAGGGTTGGTATTCCCCGACAGTGACCGGGCGCTGGATCATATGTTCAACGCACTGGGTGCCGATGCCTCCTTGGGGAATGGGGGGCGCGTGGGCCTTGCATTGCTTCTCAGTCGGGCGCTTTTGGATCATGGCGCCACCTGGGTCAAGCCTGCCAAGTCCAAGCACTTGCCCCTGTTCGATCCTTTGGTCGGATTTGAGCCCATGGAGCATGCCATTGGCGTGTTGCCCTTGCAGCTCATCAATGGTTACGCGAGCAGTGAGGACTACACCTGGGACCCCATCCGTACGGCGGTGGCCCAGGCACGGGGGCGCGCGATCCTGATCTCCACCCAGTTTGAAACCCTGGCCAAGGAGTTGCAAAAAGGCCAGGGCGAATCCCTGCAGGCGGATGGGCTTTCGTTGACCGCGCTCCAGGAGGAAATGGAAGCCCGCGGAAACACTTCCTATCTGCGGGGCAAAATCTACAAGCGCTTGGGTGGATTGGCCCGTTGGGATGATTTGGTGGCCATTGCGGAACCCTTCGCCACGGTGGATAAGCCGGACAAGGAAGATCTACAGGCCTGGCTGTCCGCCAGGGTGCAGCGGGGTGACACGCCCATCCAGCTGCTGCGGGACGTGATCGCAAACGATCCGAATGACTACGGGTACTATCTTTTGCTCGGGGACAGCTATGCGAATTCGACCCCATCGGATGCTCCCAGGGCCCGAGCGTGCTTTGAGCATGTGGTGCGCAATAGCTGGGGTCCCTACGAAGAACTCGCCGGGGAGAAGTTGAAAGAGTTGGGCAACTAAAACGGGCCAAGGGGCCGTTGCACCTGTACGGGGTGCAACGGCTAGGTCAAGAGTTCCGAGCCCTGAACCATGTGATTGGGTTGTGGGATGGAGCGGTTCCGCGGACCATCCCGCACGCCATGGAGCATGGGTCATCCACCGATCCAGCGAATGCTGGATCGGGATTCACCGGATCGGTCCAACGAAGGTTCCTTGGCTTTCGCTGCAAATGGGATGGGCTCGATTGGGTTGGCCCACCGACCCCAGGGGCCGCCGGCGCATGGCTTGACCGAGGTCCTCGATCAGGTCATCCGGGTTTTCCAGCCCGATCGACAACCGAACGAGGTCGCCCGGGAGCTCGGCGACCCGGCCCGCCTGGATGGCCTGGTCCGGTACGCTGGCGTGGGACATGCGGCAGGGCATGCCGATGGTGGAGCCCGTGCTGCCAAAGCTGACCGCGATGGTGAACAGCTCGGTCGCTTCGCAAATCTGCTGGGAGAGTTTCGGGCTCCTGGTTTCAAAGCTCAGTAGCTGGCCCGGCCCGCGCGCTTGGCGGGCGAGCAGGTCGTGGCCCGGATGGGAGGCCAGTCCGGGATAGTGCACGGTCCGCACGGCCGGGTGAGCCTGCAGGAACTGCGCCACTCTTTGTGCGTTACAGGACTCCTGGGCTAGACGAACTCCAAGCGTCTTGATGCCGCGCATGAGCAGCCAAGAATCGAATGGGCCCAAAGCGGTGCCTTCCGCGTTTTTTAGGAACCCGATGGTTTCGGCCAGGTCGGGGTCCCTGGTCACGAGAACTCCTGCCGTCAAATCCCCGTGACCGCCCAGGTGCTTGGTGGCGGAGTGCACCACCACGTCAGCGCCCAGGGCCAGGGGATTTTGCAGGTAGGGGGATAGTGCCGTGTTGTCCACGGCCAGGCGCGCACCGTGTTCATGGGCTAGGTCAGCAACGGCGGAAATGTCGCTGATGCGAAGAAGAGGATTGCTGGGCGATTCCAAGAGGATCCAGGTGGGGTCGGTCCGCGTCGCTGCCAGGGCCTCCCGCACCGCATCCAAATCCGTGGTGTCCACGGAGCGAACGCCCACTCCCAAAGGAGCCACCAAGCGCTCGATCAACCGGGTGGTACCCCCGTACAAATCCGCGCCCACGATCAAGGATCCACGGCCGGGATAGTGGGTGCCATCGGCAAAGGCCGACCGCATCAGGTTGGAGATCGCAGCCATGCCACTGGCAAATGCGAAACCGAATGGACCGCCTTCCAGGTCGGCGAGTTTGTCCTCGAGTGCCTGGCGCGTGGGATTGCCACTGCGCGAATAATCGAATTCACCAAACCCCAGGGCGGATTCTTGGGCGAAGGTGGCCGTTTGATAAATCGGGGTGGACGTGGACCCGTGGGGATCCCCTGGCGCCGGTGAAAAGCGCGCGATGCGTGTGTCGATGTGCATGGCAGCTCCTTTAGTTGCGGGTGGGAAGGGCTTGTCGGCACGGGGCGTGGCGCAGGTCGAACAGGTCACCGAGCACGGCTTCCGCCGTGGGCCATCGGCCGGCTCCGGTCCCCGAAACCACGATGCGTTCGGCGCGGGGATCCAGCGGATCGAAGGCCACCGCAGCACCCGCTCCAGCCACCGGGGAAAGCGGATGACTGGCCGGGAGCAGCACCGGGTGCAAACTGGCGAAGGCACGCTTGGGCCCCAGGCCCGACGGTCCTTCCTCCAGGTAACACGAAGCCACCAGGCGAACCGTGCTGCAAGCGGCCCTGGCCTTCTGCAATAGATCCGGCGTAATCTCATGAACCGGGGCCTGCTTGCCCCAACGCACTAGCACGTCCGATCCAAACAGCTCGCGGGCCAGCAGCTCGGTTTTCTGCCGGGAGTCGGTACCGTTCAGATCCAATGTTGGGTCGGCTTCGGCCAATCCCTGGTCTTGGGCCGCCTCCACGGCGCACTCCAGTGTGGCGCCTTTGGAGAGGGAGTCCACCACGTGGTTGGTTGTGCCGTTCAGCACGGCTTCGAATCCACGCAGGGGTTCGCTGGCCAAGCGCTTGGCCGTTTCCAGCAGGGGCGCCGCACCGCCTACCGCCGCCGAGTACAGGAGCTTGGCACCACGGCCGCGCGCCACAAAGTGCAGCTCACCGCCGTGTTGCGACAACACAGCCTTGTTGGCTGAGACCACGTCGGCACCCGATTCCAAGGCGCGTTCGATCCAGCCCTTGGCGGGTTGGATGCCACCGGCCAATTCGAGGAACACGTCGAAGGGGCGCGCGAAGAAATCCTCTTCGTCTTCGGTGAACAGCTCTTCAAAGCGCTCGTTCGATCCGAGGACACGATCCGTGTTGGGTCCGCGATGCTTGTCCACATCGCGTACCAAAACACCGGTCACCTCGAAATCGTCCGCGGCTGCCAGCAGGTGTTGCAGCACTCCGGATCCCACGGTGCCATGGCCCGCGATGGCCACGCGCAAACGTGTGAATCGGGGGAACGCGTGTTCGCTTCGAATGGAGGATTGAGGTCCCACTAGGGTGGGGGCCGTGCCTTTTTCCTGGCTGGTCTCCGGATCCGAACCCACGCAGACCATGCTACC
>JARGOW010000012.1:0-7881 GCA_029212955.1 Planctomycetota bacterium
GCCGGATTCGTTGGAGGTGGCCACCGTACGGCAGGAGGAGAGGCCTGTCGCGGCCACTCCAAGGCCGACCAGGGACTTGAGAATCGCGCGGCGAGATGTGGGAGGGGTGTTTTCCATGGGCCGATTGTAGCGGCAATGGAAAAACTCGCTCGGCGGGGATCCGTGCACAAAAAAACGCGCCCGGGCTCGAGGCCTGGGCGCGTTGAAGAATCGGACTTGCGCTTAGAAGGGCAGTTTGATGAAGCGCTCCAGCTCATCGCCTCCGGAGCGAACTTTCAGTTGTAGGAAAGGGCGCTTGCGGGCGGGGATCCGGGGGCGCTTGACGCACACCACGTAGAGGCGGTGGGGGCCGGTCGGGATCACCTTGCGGGGGATACCGGTGAACTCGTCAATGGCAACCTCTGTCATGACCTCCAGGGTCGGATCGGTTTTTTCGTTGCCGGCGCTGGCCTGGAAGACCACGACCCGGTTCAGGTCCACATCCTGATCGACCCATTCCTCGGTGCGATCCAGTTCCACAGAAATCGCGTATGTGGCGTCCCACTTATCGTTGTCGACCAAGGTGTCGGCGCGTGCCACACGCAGGGCTTGAAGAATGCTCGGTCGCTGGACCACATTCCATTTGCCGACCACTTTGGATTGGGTTTTCGGGTGACTCCAAACCACGCTGACCATGCCTTGCATAGCCTCGTCCACAGCCGTCGCGGTGAAGGCCTGCTTGAGCTGGAGCTCGGTTTCGCCGGGCTGCAGGGTGATGGGGTCGGGAAGGGTCACATTGCCGTCGCCGGCATAATGAAAGCTGTAAATCACCGGATCCGTGTGGGGCGGGGTGGTGATTTTGAGGGTGGGGATGATCTCGGATCCTGCCGTTTCCCAAACCGCCGGGGTGAAAGTCACGTTGGGCACGTGGACGGCGATCTCGGGGGCGGTGGCCACGGTCGCCTTGTTGGGGGCTGCGCAGGCAGCAAAGAGGGCGAGGGCGGGAAGGGTGGTGAGGATTGATTTCAGCATCGCGGAGGGTCCTGGTTGGGAACGAATTTCGGCTCCAGATCCTTGGGTCGGCGTAATTCGGGGCAAGCGAAAGCCCATTTCGGTCCATGGAAGCGGGATTCCGGAATGTGAGCCGCCTTCGAGGCCCGCAGCGCTGGGATTCGAGCCTCACAGGAGTCTGCCAGTGGCTACACTGGGGCCCATGGTCGGGAAATGTATTTGGGCACTCCTATGTCTGGGGGTCCTGCTCGGCTTTGCGCGGGCTGAAAAGCCCTTGCAGGAGGAAGAGCCAGCGGCTGTTCAGCTGGCCGAAGGGCTGCATGCCTTGACCTTCGAATACGCCCTGGGCTCTCGGCTTCACCGCGCCCACGTGACCGAGTCCGACGCGCTGGCGACCCTATCCCAAGCACTTCGAGTCGTGGCGGAGGATTCGGCGGCGCCGGACCCGACCCGCTCCCATGTGCTCGGACGCCGGTTGGTCATGATCTTGGATCTTGGGGAACGGCGCCGACACAGCTTCCATGTGGCCGGGCGCAATCAGTTGCACAGCAAGGATTGGGGTCGATTGACCCTGGACCCTGCCTTTTTCAAAGAGGTGGAGGCGTGGATTTCCGACCTGGAGCAGACCCAGGTTCGATTGTGCGTGGAAAACCCATTTCCAGAGGAGCGCTTGCAACGGCTCTTCGAATTCCAGGCGCTCGATGACAGGCCCTGGCAGGAAGCGAAAATCCAAGGGCCCAAACGGCGGGTCCTCGTCCATGGATCCCACGGCCTCAAGGGCTTGCAGAATGGCTACCGCGGGATTTATGTGCCCTCCGACTCCGCGGCTGGCGAATCCTGGGGCTACTCGGTGGAGCTGAGTTCCTGGGCGGGGGAGCCCAATGACTTCACCCTGGTGGATGCGACCCACTGCGCCACCCGTCCCCTGCACGCAGCATTGCTCCGCCACAAAACCTTGGGTCCGGTCTGGGTCGACGACGCCTTTCGCGACGCTCTCCTGGAGCTGCATACGCCGAGCTTCCCCGTTCCCGCCCATACACCGGAGGGCGAGGGTGTCGGATTCGCACAGGTGCGGGCTGCGGCCGAGTCCCTCGTCGGGGGGTCCTCGCGCTTCCTGCTCTATCGCGGGGTGCTGCCCGGTGAAACGGATCAGCAGCACGTTTGGACCATTCGGTGGGGGCCCTTGCGTCAGGATCTAGTTCCGCACCTGCTGCCCGCCGGGGTCCGCCCCCAATCCGCGGATGTGTCCGTGCTGCGCGCAGGGTGGGATCAGCGTCCGATCGAACTGGGAAGTTTGACCTGGACGGATGGATCGGGGACCCGATGGACCCTGCACCAAAGAGCCCAGGGCCACGCGTGGCTTCCCCCGGTCGCCGAGTGGGAAGGGATTCAAGCGATCTGGCCCGTTCTTCAAGAGTCCGTGCGTTAGTCGAATGGGCGTTCTACACTCAGCGTACATCCGGGTTCGTCACTGCCTGGAACCCATTTTAGCCTTGTTGATTTCCATCCAGACAATCCGCCGAAGAGGGGCGAGCTGTGCCCTCATTGGGGTATTGGCCCTGGCGTCTTGCAGTGTGGAAGCGGCAGGCCCGGATTGGGTGGATTTGACGGAGGGCTTCGATCCCGTCAAGGCCTTCAAGCAATCCCCCAACCCTGAGGTTTGGGGCAATTCACTCGAGGTCGGATATGAGGGATCCCTCCGGCGGGGAGTGTGGCTGCACACCGATGCTGCGGCTGAGGATTGGGAGGACCTGGGCCACGGCTTTTGGCGTTTGGCTCGCAAGCGCATTCTCCAGGAGGACTGGAGCGGCAATTTTCCTCCCAGCATGACTTCGGGGGGGTTGCCGGTGGAGCCGCTGGACGGGGCTCGCGTGGCGTACTGGGGCTCCGCCTTGGACAATTACCCTCCGGGCCGCCTACCCGCATCGTACCGCATGCTCGCCGACGACCTGCCCTCCTTTGCCTTGGGGCGTCGATGGGTCTACTGGCTTGGCCAGCCAGGGGGGCAAGGTCCTGGGCGTACACGACTCAGCACCTGGCTGGACTTTGGTCCGCGCATGGACCGCGAAGCCCGTCTGGAGTGGGGTTCGGTTTCGTGCCGCGGCATTCCTCTGCTCACGGGCATTCCTCAAACGATTGAGATTCCGCAAGCGGGCATGACCCGCTTGGATTTCGCCAGCGCCACTTGGGGAGAAGGTGAGGAGGGGACCGCCGTCTTCAAGCTCTACTTCCGCGACGAGGTCATTTGGAAGCACACGCAGACCGTCGAGGCCTCCGAGCACATCGACTTTCACACCCTGGTGCTTCCGCGATCGGCCCGCGTGGGCTCTGAGTTGCGATTCGAGCTGGAAGGTCCCGCCACGATCGGAGGAATTCTCACACCGCGCATCTACTCCCTCGACTGGGCCCAGCACCGCCGCAATCAACCGAACCTGGTGATGTACACGGCCGGTTCGTTTCGCGCGGACAACCTGGTCGCCCTGGGTGGGGATGTGCGTATCGCTCCGAACCTGAACGCCTTGGCAACGGAAGGTGTTTGCTTCACCCAGGCGTATGCGCCGAGTACCAACGCCCTGTTGTCCAATGCGGCGATCGTCACGGGCCGATACGCACAGCAGATTCCCTTGGACGATCCGACCTCGGTTTTGCCTTCCCAGGTGGTGACCTTGGCCGAACACCTGCATTCTCAAGGTTATCGAACCGTGGCGATTACCGATGGGGGAGTCTCTTCTCGCCGCTTTGGTTTCGCCCAGGGCTTCGAGTGGTTTGAAGAGAGTTTGGATGCGATCGATGATCCCAATGGGGAACGCTGGACCGAGCAGTGGCCCATGCTGGAATCGGTGGAGCGTATTTTGAACTCTGGAGACGGGCGACCGCTGTTCCTGTACGTTCACAGCCAGCGCTTGCAATGGCCTTTTCGCGTGAGCGAACGATTGCGGAAGGACAGAAAGGGCAGACCCAAGGGTCAGCGGGGTCGGGCCAAGGGCATTGAAGATGCGGTCGAGTCCATTGGTCCCGGCGTTCCGCGGAAGAGGGTGTCCCTGGAAAAGGCCCGAGCCGCGTACCGTGGGGCGAGTTACGATTCCGATTGGGCCTTCGGTGAATTCCGCGGACTTCTAGAGGCCTTCGGAACACTCCAGGACAGTTATCTCGTGTTCCTGGGCGATCACGGAGAGTCCCTCGGCGCCCATGGCGTGGTCGCCCACGGGCAAAGCGTTTGGCAAGCTGAAGCTCACATTCCCCTCGTAATTTCTGGCCCGAACATGCAAGGGGCCAAGGTCGATCACCCGGTTAGCTTGACCACCTTGGCAGCTAGCCTGGTTGGGCTTCTTGGCCTGGAACCCCAGGCTGAGTTTGCAGGGCCTCACCTCATGGAGGAAGACCCGGATCACGGGGTTTTCGTCTTCCAAGGTTTCACGCCCGAGGATTCCGCACGGTACCTAGCCCTCATCCATGGTGGCTACAAAGCGATATTCCGTTGGAATGATCGCTTCGTGGACCAGGACGACATCGTCGGAGTTTTCGATGTGGTGCGGGACCCAAAGGAAACCGATCCAGTCGAGGTGACCCAGGACGTGGCCTCCTCTTTGGTTCAGTATCTGCACCGGGTGCTTCCCGGTCTATTGCATCCCACGGCGCGCAACAACCGTGTGGGAACCGTGGGACGCTAATCCGTCGCCCTAGAAGGGACGTCGGTAGACCATGAAGACGGCGATGGCGATGGCCAATGCGCCAACCATGCCCAGGGTACAAGTGGACTTGGGCTTGCGGAATGCGAGGCCTGCCAGGGCCGAAAGCACGATCCAGCAAGCGATTTTGACGAAGATCCAGCCGTCCCACTCAAGCTTGAGCCGGGCCATGAGGCCAAAACCTCCGACCAACATGGTGAGGCTGAGAATGCCGGTGAGGATCAGCGACTTCTTGCGCCGCTCCGGGGTGGGGCCACCCAGGGCGTAGAAAGAGGCGGCGGTAAGAAGCACGAGCGAGATGACGTGAATCAGCTGGTATGTGGCGTAGCTCATGGGCGGCGAATTTACTCGCCGCCCAAGACTGCCGCCAACGGTAGATTTGAATTTCCGGGGGCTTTTACCCGGGGGCCCTCTCCTAGGAGGCAGCCTGCCCGGGCTCTTCCTCGTGGTCGGGCATCACATGGCTGGCGATCCAGTCCTTCAGGTGCAGCATGTCCTCGCGGAATAGCACCAGGGCCGGTACGAGAAGCAGGGTCAGGAAGGTGGCAAAAGCCACGCCACCGGCCAAACTGATCGCCATCGGGATCAGGAACTGGGCCTGCATGCTGGTTTCGAGCACCATGGGCGCCAGTCCCACAAATGTGGTCAAACTGGTGAACAAGATGGCTCGGAAGCGCCGGCGGCCGGCCCGAATCACAGCGTCGCGGATGGGTACGCCCTCCCGGACCAAGCGATTGATCAAGTCGAGCAGCACAAGCGAATCATTGATGACGACTCCGAACAGGGCCACGACCCCAAACATGGAGAAGAAGCTCAGACTGTAGCCTAGGAACATGTGACCGAGCACCGCGCCGACCATTCCGAGGGGAATGATCGCCATGATGATCAGTGGCTTGGTGTAGCTCTTGAGTTGCACTGCAAGCAATGCAAAGATGGCAAACAGAGCGACCGCCATACCAGATACCAAACTTTGCATGCTTTCCATGCGTTCCCGCTCCGCCCCTTCGAAGGAGAAGCTCAGTCCGGGCATATCTTGGGATAGTTTCGGCAGATACTCTTCCTTGAGGGTGGCGTTGATCTCGCTCGGATCTGCGGCGTCTTGATTGACCGCGGCGGTGACGCGCACGATGCGCCTCCGATCCGTACGCGTGAGCGTGGAGTAGCCGCGCTGTTCCGAGAATGTGGCTACCGTAGCCAAGGGCAATTCTTCACCGCTTGGGAGTCGAATGCGGAGTTCATCCAAGCTAGCCAGTTGGCCGCGTTCCTCTTCGGTATAGCGCACCAATACTTTGATGTCGTCCCGACCACGTTGGACGCGTTGGGCCTCAGCTCCGTAGTAGAATTCACGAACCTGGCGGGCCAGGCTTTGGCGGGTGAGGCCTGCAGCCACCCCAGCCTCGGTGAGTTCAAAGTCCAGTTCGCGCTTGCCCATTTCAAAGGAATCCGCGATTTCTGAAACCCCATTGAATTGCCCCAGGTGGGTTTTGAGTTGCTCTGTAGCCGCCAAGAGTTTTTCGAAGTCCGCATGTCCCAATTCCACGCTGACATCGTCGCCTGCGGAAAGAATGGAAGAGGCGAACGTGAGCGTATCCACACTGGGAATGTCACCAACCAGTTCCTTCCAGCGATTGGCTATGGCGTACGTGGCGATTGAGCGGTCCTCGCCCGGTGATAACTCGAGTGAGACTTCGGCCACGTTGGATCCGCTTGCGGAGGATCCGGAGTGGGGTCCACCCCGTCCACCAAAGGGTTGGCTGCCCAGGGTTCCCGCCACATTGCGAATGATGGAAGCCTCACCCGGAGGGGTCTTGGCGTCAAACTCTTCGCGGACCTGGTCGGCCATGGCGAGGATGTGGTCCTTGACCCTTTCCGTTTCGCTCGCAGCTGTTCCGCCGACCATGCTCAACTTGGCCGAAACATTGTCGCCTTCAATTCGAGGAAAGATGGACACATCCACGAATCCGCCGCGGACGAGTCCGATGGTGAGCGCTCCGATGGCGATCGCAGTGGCCATTGTGACGTAACGGAAATCGACGGCACGCCGTAGCAATGGCACATACAGCCGGTCGATGATCCATTGAAGCCCGTTGCGCAGACGGGTTTGAACAAAGACCAAGGTGCCCCGCTTGCGCTTGACCCGGGCACCCGAAAGGTGGGCTGGCAAGATCAGGAAGGACTCGATGAGCGACATCAGCAGCACGCTGATAACGACCACGGGGACGACCCAAAGGATGTCTCCGAAGAAGCCTGTGGTGAAATACAGGGGCAGGAATGCGAGTACGGTGGTCAGCACGCCCATGGTTACGGGCGATAGAACCTCGCGCAGGCCTTGGATCGCTGCCTGGGCCGGTGGCAAGCCCAATTCTCGCTTTGCGAAGATGCTCTCTCCAACGACGATCGCGTCATCCACCACGATTCCAAGCACGAGGATGAACCCGAACAGGGAGAATGATCAGGAACGCGCCAAGGAATGAGATGGGAATTCCCATGGTCGTCCAGAAAGCCAAACGCAAGTCCAGGAAGAGCACGAGAACGGCAAAGACCAAAATCAGTCCCATACCACCATTGCGCATGAGCAGGTCCATGCGGCTGCGCAGGGTGTCCGCACCGTTGCTCCAGATCGTGGCTTCGATGCCATCGGGCGTGGGCCACCCGGCGAGATAGGCTTTGATCTGCTCTTCAATGTCCAGGACCTGCTGTTCGCCGACACTACTCACGGTCACGTAGGAAACCGGGTGCCCGTTGAACTTGCTCGAAGTGTCCGATTCCTCAAAGCCATCTTGGATCGTCGCCACATCGGAGAGGCGCACCACGGTGCCCTGACTGTCCGAATGCACGATGAGTCGCTCGAAGTCCAGCCGGTTGTAGGCCTGGGCATCCGTGCGCAATAGTATCTCGCCACTATCCGAACGGATGGATCCGGCCGGCAGGTTGACGGAGAATCCGCTCACCGCGGCGGAAACGTCTTGGATGGAAAGCCCGTACTGTTGCAGGGAGTCCTCAGAGACTTCGACCGCGATTTCATATTCGCGAACGCCTTCAACCTTGACCAGGGAAATGCCGTCGAGGCTAGATAGGTCGTCACGCAGGCGGAATGCGAGTTCGCGTAGGCTCCGCTCGGGCGCGTCGCCCCACAGGGCCACCGTCAATACCTTGCGAATCATGGTCGCGTCGGAAACGGTCGGGTTTTCGGCATCCTGGG
>JARGOW010000012.1:7891-11539 GCA_029212955.1 Planctomycetota bacterium
CCGCACTCTTGGTGGCATCGTCGTCGAGCTCCACCGTCACGGAGCTCATGTTCTCGGAAGAGTTGGCACGCACCCGCTTGATGCCTTCGATCCCGGCAAGGGCTTCCTCAACCCTTCGGCTGATGCTCTCTTCGACCTCTTCGGGTGAGGCTCCCGGGTAGAAAACGTTGACGCTGATGGTGCGCGGATCGATGTCGGGGAAGATGTTGACCTTGGTGCTGAGTGCGCTGAGCCCTCCGATGACCAATAGGGAAATCATCAGCAGGTTGGCGGCCACGTGGTTGGTGGCAAACCATGCGAACAGGCCGGACATGGGGGTCGGTTCCTCCGGACCCTTGTTCCCGTTGTCCTTCATATCACTGTTGGGAATCATTGACCCACCTTTTCCTTGGACGTTTCGCCCGGGTCAGACCACTTGAGTTGATCCTCATCTACCAGGCGTACCTGCATGCCCTCGATCACCACGTCCAAGTCACTGATGACAACCTGTGAGCCTTCGGGCAAACCACGAACCCAAATGGATTCTACGTCGGTGTGGATCACTTCAGGGTGGGTGTTGTGGATGCGCTCATCCTCGACGGTCCAAACCACGCCGTTCTCCCTGTGGGCGGAACGGGGAATGTTCGTGACACCGGATAGGGTACGTCCTTGCAGGTTGGCCTTGGCGAATAGGCCCGGGACCAGTCGTTGGCGAATCTCTGGTTGAACCGACGTTAGATCGACCTCGAGGACCACCTCGGCGAATCGACTCATGGAGCCCAATTCGGCTCCCATGCGAACGACGCGGCCTTGGAGTTGAATCGATTGTCCGGAGACTTCGACCTGTACCTCAGCTTGGGTCGGCCCCTCGCCGACCATGACTTGGAGCGGTCCGGAACCTTCGGGAGGGAAAGAATCTAGGGTGTCAATGGACTCCATCCAGCGTTCGATGGTCTGTTTGCGTGAGAACTCTCCGGTCGTTTCGATGGTGACAAGGCTTTGGCCTGCACCCGACATGGAACGCATTCCTTTCAGGCCTTCCACGGGCAAGGCCGCTTTTTCCAGGGGCTTCGTGAGCTCCATTTCGATGGCGGATGCGCTGGCTCCCGGGTACTCCATCAAGACCGTGATGGTTTCGGGTTCGCCAGGCTTGGATTCGGGAGCCCCGGTTTCGCCGGGTAGGCGGATCCATTGCAATTGGTTCTGACGAAGCGAAACCGACAGCTCGTAGATGTTGGTGGCGTAGGCGGAACCAACCGCCTGATTGGGGTTGACGACGGCGCCCACATCCACGTCGGCCTTGAGGATACGGCCATCCCAGGGCATGGAAATCGCCGTGCGCTGAAGGTCCAGGTTGGCACCTTCGAGGGCAGCTTTGGCAGCATCGATGCGCGCCTGGGCTTCCAAAAGTTGCGGTTCTTTACCAACCAATGTGGGCACAGGTGCATCGCCATTGAGCAAGCGCCATTCCTCCCGGGCGGCTTCCGCTTCGGCGTTCAGGGTGGACCACTGGGTCTCGGCCGATGATACTTCCGCGCGGGAACGAGCCACCTGAAGTTCAAAGTCCTTGGCCTCGATCCGTAGCAGGACTTCACCGGCCTTGAAGTGTCCGCCATCCCGGAAGCCCGGGTGGATTTCCGTAATGCGACCCCCGACCTGGGGGACGATTTGCACGCTTGTGCGGGCTCGCAGGGTTCCGTTGCTGCGCACTTGAACGGGCGCGTCGGAGATTTGGGTTTGCTGGACCCGCACAAGCGGGGCGTAAACTCGGTCCTCGATCCGCTTGGGCGGGGTGGCCTGGGACGAGAGTCCCCGGGCGCCGAGGAATCCGAACACGATGACGAACAGCACGAGTAGGGGCTGCACAATCCAGCGATAGCCTTCGCTGATTTTTCCGGTGATACGTTTCATGATGATGTTCTTACGGCTCGGTGCTCTGGTTGGCGTCGTCGGCTGGGATCTCGTTTTCGCGACCGTTTTCGAGCCAATCGCCCCCAAGGGCCAGGTGCAAATCCACCCGGGCATTCCAAACGAGTTGCTGTAGAAGCAGGCTTAAGTCCTCTGCATTGGCGCGGCGCCTTTCCGTGTCGAGCACTACGAGCAGGCTGCCCACGCCGCGGGAATACCGGTCGCGTGCCAAGCTTTCTGCGGTTTGCGCCTCGTTGACCTGGGTTTGAACGAAGGCGAGTTGCTCGCGAATCAATCGTTCGCTTGCCAGGGCGTCTTCCACCTCGCGCACGGCGTTGATGACCAGGGTCTGGTAGTTTGCGGAGGCGATGGCCAAACGGGCGCGTGCCGCGTCCTCGTTGGCGTCGAGTTGGCCGCTCCCGAAGAGGCGCACGCTCAGGTCACCCAGTAGGGTTCCGAAGAGGCGCTCCACGTCGAAGAGCTCGTCCAGGTCCTTGGCATCCCAGCCGCCGGTCGCTGTCAAACGCAGGTCCGGATAGAAGTCGGCCAGGGCCACGTCGACCTGGGCCGCAGTGGCGTGGGCTCGGAACTGGGCCGCGCGCAGGTCCGGGCGCCGGTCGAGCAAACCCATAGGGACCCCGGTGGGGGGAGCTTCCACGTTGGGGAGTCCGGCGATGATGTTGTACTCCAGGTTGGCACCGGGCTTCTGTCCGAGAAGGACCTGGATGTTGAGGGAAGCTTGGCGCGTGGCGAGCTCCAGGTTGGGCAGGTTGGATTGGGCGGCTGCCAGATTTTCTTTGGCCTGGTGCACATCCACGGCGGAGGTTCCGCTCACGCCTCGCTTGTAACGACCTTCCACGATGCCCAGGGTTTCTTCGCGACTCTTGACCACCCGGTTGGCCAGGTCCAATCGGCGATTCAAAACCGAGAGTGAAACGCGCGAGCGGACCAAGGAGGCGATCAAGCTGTGGGCCAGGGCGATGCGATCGTTGTCGGCAGCCAAGAGGCTTGCGAGCGATGCGCGTTCCAGGTTGCGCAACCTGCCGAACAGGTCGGTTTGCCAGGAAATTTGCAGGCTGGGCCTAAGGAGGGTCGAGTAGGAGCGATCGGAGTCTGCGGTGGGGGTGATAAAACCGCGGCTGGCGCTCAACCCCGCATCGAGTTGGATTCCGCGCTGTCCGTGGGACCCACGGAAAATGGCCTCGGCTTCCAAAACGCTTTGCGCGGCAGACTCAAGGCTTTGGTTTTGGAGCAGCGCGACTTCGATCCAGGAATTGAGCAGGGGATCTTCGAAGCGCTTCCACCAATCGTGGCTGGGGGTGAATTCCAGGGGCGCGGGGGCTTCGGCGAAGGCCTCGCCGGTCAAATGCTCGGTCGCAAGCTCCGCCATTCCGCCCGTGGCGCCGGGTGCCGTGCAGGAGGCCAGGGTCAATGCCAGGGTTCCAACCCAGGGCAGCCAGGTGATTCCGCCGCCAGGCGTTCTTTCGTAAGAGTTCATGATTGTTGCTCTTCCAGCAAGCCGAGGAAGGTGGTCTTCAGGATGCGATCGACGATGCGATCGAGCAGTTCGGGGGTCAATTCGGCCTGGGGCTCGAGCTCCAGCAGTCGGTGCATCACAGGACGCGCAAAGTGGTAGGAAATGCACTGGGAAGTCAGACCCATGGAGATCAACCGAACCTCCGTGGCGTCGGTAAGTTCCGGAACCAAAAGGGTCACCAGGTGATCCAGCACCCGGTGCTTGAGTAGGATCACGTTCTCGAA
>JARGOW010000012.1:11549-18447 GCA_029212955.1 Planctomycetota bacterium
TCATCCGAGGGCCCGCCGGGCCGCTTCATCTCGTGTTGGATGAGCCCGGCCCCGATGGGATTCATGGGCATGGACATGCCCTCCAGGGTCTGGCGTAGCAGCTCGCGGATGTGACCCTTGGCCTTGTCCGCATCGGTCTCCTTGAGCATGGCCTTCCACAGGGGATTGCCCCCGCGCGCCACATGGTTCTCCGGCATACCGAAGCGTTGCATCACTTCCAGATACAGGTCCCGCTTCCCCCGGAAGTGATAGTTCACCCCCCCGTGCCGCACGCCAGCCGCCCCCGCAATCTCACGGATAGAAACTCCCTCATAGCCCCTTTCCGAAAACAGCTTCGCCGCCGCCTCAAGCAACCGCTCCCGCGCCTGCCCATGTATACAACCTTGCTCCGAAGAGTCCTCTTGTTCGATTGGGTCCTTCACAGCTCCAGTTATCGCAAGATTCCTTGTCCAGGTGGATTGTCCACTTGGATAAATTGGGGTAAACGCGCGTAACCATCTGCACAGTATTGGCTTATGGTCCCTTGGGGCTGCTCCGGATTGAAGTGCGCCTGCTAGTGGTTGCCCCATGTCTGAGCCTTCGAAGGGGAAGCGGGTGCCGGATGCACAATTTCCCCACCGTTCGAGAGACGCCCCCATACCTCGCGTGCCACGGAGCAAGCCCGATCCGTCACCTGGCATGCAGTTTCAGTTTCTTGAGAATCCCGCGGGAGGCTTCCAGCTACTCCAAATTGTCTGCAAAAGCGCCACCGAACTGGACGTCAGTGAAGCTTGCGGCAACCGCTGCATCGAGAAGCGGGATCAAGTCTCCCATGATGCAGTCTTCGGTTGCAGTCAATATGACTGGGGGAATTTCAATCCCACCTAGTCTGACCCATTGGCTCAGGTGATCTTGCAGGGTGGTCAGATCGGGAAAGTCCTTCTCGCCAATGGAATATCCCAGAACCCTGCCCTCATGCAGGTAGCGAATCTTGCCGTTCGATGGTTTGGGGGTGGTCTTCGTTGGGGCAGGATACTTGCGTCCGGGATCGATCACCCGCACCTCGATGACAACAGCGTTGGAGGGAATAGACGGATTGAGAATCCGTTCGCGCCGGGCATCGTTCAAAGCCCTGCGCCCCATACCTAACCCTTCCTCCACACTGTCAATCCCATTACCCCATCTTTTGTTTGCGATGTACTTGTCACCGTACAAGCCGCCAAGGACCTGTAAAAGAAAACCGGACTGTCGGAGCTTGCGATAAGCAGCCCTGGCGTGGGCCTCAGCATCGTCCAGGATGTTGTCCTCAATCACAGGCTCTGGAACGGTTGAAACAGGCTCGAACTCCTGACTGGCACATGCAACAAGTGCGCACAGTACCAAGCAACGAGCTACCAGTTTCATCATTGGATCGTACCAGAACCCTCAGGGTGAAAGAGCGCAATAAAGAGTTGGTCACATGGAAGCGACAATGAGAGGGAGAGCGTGGGAGGGGTAGGTAGGTAATAGGTAATCTCATCGCGTGAGGTTCGGCACCGTGACAAATGCCCGGGTAGTGGGCTGGGAGCGTCGATATGGCCCAGAAAACCACCTCACTGCGCTTGCCTCCGCCGGGCGGAGGCATATATTCCGCCCCATGAAGAACTTCGCAGCGCTAATCACTCTCATTGCAATCGTTCCCGCATGTGCCAGCACGTCCCAGCAGCCCGATCCCATCGTCGAGGAGGCCCAACCACAAACGGTCGATGACATCAAAGCTTGGCTCGCTGGTTTCGAGGAAAACTACAAGTATGACGTGGGGTACATGGAGGAATTGCTAACGCTTTCTCCGGCTGCGTACGAGGCTTTTGCAGGAGGCATGGGCATGGCTGAGCTGCGGGGGAAGCTTCCCGTGGAGGCGTACTTTGTAGGGACCACGAGCGCCTTGCTCGCTGATGATTGCGGCCAGTGCAGCCAGCTCAACATCCGGATGGCGGTGGAGGCAGGAGTGGATCGCAGCATTCTAAAGCATCTGCTCGAGGACCCCAGTGGGCTGGCCCCAAACTTGCGTCTGGTCAACCGGTATGCCACCCAAGTCGTGGGCGGCCAAAACGCCTCCCCTGAACTTGTCGCCCAGCTCAAGGAGACATTCGGTGACGAGGCCTTTGCCGAACTCGCCGTCAATGTACTCGGCGTGCGAATCTATCCCGCGCTCCGCAGAGCCATGGGCGCAGAAACCGCCTGCCCGGCCCCCAACCTGAATTTCTAGGCAACCCTAGATGGGTACCGATCCGGCTCGCAGCTACCATTTGGTTGGTTCTACTCGGCTAGCAAGAAGTCCAAAGTAGCTGCCTGATTGATTGGGCGCTCGGCGGGTCGGTGGAATGGTTGTCGGTGACGTCGCGCACTGGAATTCTAGGGTTGATGGTCAGGGACTTGGCCGCTTCCACAAATGTGAATCAGGCATACATTTGCAAGAGCGAGCATGCGAGGAGAATCCACGGGTCTGGCGCGTGCCTGTGGGGTTTGGCCAACCTCTCTCCGTGATAGCAGGTGAGTTCTGCGGTGGCTTCCAGCCGGGTTCCCCACAGCTATTGCATTGTGACCATCCGGGGCATATCTTCCGTTTCATGGCCCAATGGAATGCGGAGCAACTCCACTCAATCGAAGAAACACTCGTGTTCATCAAGCTGGCCCACAAGGGGCAGTCATATGGCGACGTCCCCTATTGGAACCATCCGAAAGCGGTTGCGGACGCATTGATCGACCCGACGCTCGACGAATATCTCGCGGCACTCCTACACGATGTGATCGAGGATACAACGTATACGGAAGCAGATCTTCGAGAGCTGTATGCGAACCCGGTCGTGGATATCGTTTGCCTATTGTCGAAGGAGCCAGGCGTTGCCAGCTACCAGGAAGCGATCCAGCGCATCATTGACAGCAAGAATCGCTCTGCCATGAAGGTGAAAATGGCCGACAACTACGTGAATATCAGCGGGGATAAATCCAAAATGACTGAAGCGCGCAGGGAACGGCTGATCGCACAGTACTCGATGAGCCTGGGAATGCTTGCCAGCGGATTGAACTGACGTCGCCCTGCCAGAAGACCATTCCCCGTACGTTGTGATCATCGCTGACAGGGAAGTGCCCGGCGTGTCGGAAGTCCACCGTTGCTTGGGGCTTCAGGGTTACTGGATAGAAACTGAATGTAGATGGAGCCGTGCGAGTGTGCCGGGCACTTGCTGTTCCATAATGGTGACCAACTACGCGGTTGGGTATTGCTAAGGGCTTCCGCTCCCCCGCAGTCCGGACGTGTTACTGGGGCAGTGTTTGGAACGAAACGGTCACCCCGTTCGAGAAGTTTGAGGTTCCGTTGGGTTCGCGGTGCCAGAGTTGAAAGTGCCAGGTTTCGCCGCTACGCAGAACTTGGTTGATCGCGGGGATCCATTTGGGCACATCGAAGCCCGAGCCCGTAATTGAAGTACCGGCCAGGTTTTGCAGCACACCGTTGGCGTCGAACCGCCCGGAAGAGTTCATGGCAGTACCATGAATGTTGTAGCGGCCAAACCGATTTCCGCTCTGGGTGTCAAGGCAAAGGCGGCCTTGCCCAATGGCCAGGCCCGGGTTCGTGGCTCCCGTTCCAATGAGCATCATTGCGAACTGATTGGGCGAACCTTGGGTTGCTTCGAGCCGAACGCCGCTGTGGATTCCCGTACCTCCAGTCGCAGTCAAAACGGTCGGAATCCCCGTTGAGTTGACATCCATGGGGTCGCAAAAAGTCGAAACGCCTGGCAAACCGTCGCAACCATTGGCTCCGGCAATGGTCATGTCGTAGCGGTTGCAGCCCCAGAACCACCAAACCGGTTGAACCGCAATGCGAACATCGACGGGCCCAGAGGTTGCATTGTGGTAGTGGATCGATTCCGAGAAGGACTCCCCAATGAGGCTGCCGCTCAAGTTCGAATCGCAGGGTGTCACGCTCGCATCGTGAAGGCGCAATCGATAGGTATTGTCCAAGATTTTCGATCCCAGCGTGACCGACAGATCGTCCCCTGCAGCGACGCAAACCTGATAATAATCGCTGTCCCCGCGATTGACCGAAAGGTCCAAGAAAGTCCCGTTGCCAATTGGGGCCGGGGTCGCACATTCCTGATTGCCTGAAAAAGGGTCACTGCCAACACCCTCGCATCCATTTCCGCTGCGAGTCACTTGGAGGAATCCATAGGAGAAACCGCCACGCACCAGGAAGCTATCTCCCGCCTGTACATTGGGAATGATGCTCGCGTGTTGCGTGACGCTCAAACTGAATCCACCGCAAGCCACAAAGGTTCCTGGGCACCCGGACCCTTGGTAGATTTCATACCGCGAATAGGCCTCACCTGTGTAAACCAAGAATTCATAGTCTCCGGACTCTTCAGCAGTCCATCTGAAATAGGAATCAAGGTTGCTCGATGTCTGCCCGCAGCCTTGGGAAGGCAAGGGTGTACTGCCGTTTCCCGTAAAGGACCACCCGGCCCCTTCCCCCGAAATGGGCGTCGCCGTTTGGCAAGTTGCCCCAGATTGCGCGAATGCTTGCCCGGTGAAACCAAAAACCAACAGAGCGCAACCGACCCAAACCCTGGCCCAATTCAGCTTGGCGAAGCGGAGACCCAGGGAGTAAAAAGTGAAGTGCCGCACGGATCTGTTGTTCATGTCAAATTCTCGATGAAAGGGATGTTCCCATCATACATGGGCCGCTTAGATCCAATAGGAAGTCGTAAGGGATCCAGCCTGGAGGCTGTTTAGCAATGGGTGGCGTGCAATTCTCTAGCAAGGGATCCCCATGGCTCGGCAACGCGCAATACTCACCCCACCGGCGCGCGGCCCTTCGATGCGATACCGCGATATCAAATCGCGTTTGCAATCACGGTCCATGGCAAGGATGGACCAGGCACAACAATCACCCTTCTGGAATTCCATGAATTGGGGATACAGTCACGGATCAAAGGGGTCCTGTGGAAACATGAAGGAATCAAGCAGCGCAAAACCAAAGGGTCAGAGCGAACCGGACAAGCCCGCGCTTCGGCGTGTGTTCGTGTATGTGCTCATTCCGGTCGTGTCCTTTCTATTTCTGATATTGAATCGTGATTATCGGTTTTTCATTTCAAAGGCGGACCGGTGGGACAGCGCAAAGGAACTGTGGGTTGCGAGTGGAGGTTCGCTTCACGTTCAAGAGCGCATGGATCCCGTGGGCCAACTCCTATTCGCTGCGTATTTAACCGATCTCATCTGCCAATTTGAGGCCACAGATGGGTGGCACCGTGTTTACAAGACGATCCCTCTACAGCTCTACCCAGGCTGGCATGAGGAACTTCAAAGCCTACGTGACGCGATCCCTGAGCTCGAACGAAAGCGAAGTGAACGTATCTTTCAATCGGTACTCCGGGGTGAAGAACTCAAGTCTCCAGGGGCCGACGCCGCCTTGTACCAACAAACGGCAGGGCTGATAGCGCAGTTGAAGGAATCGAAAATTATCAAGAGTGTCTACTAGATCCGGGTGGCTCACCTATCCGCGTTCAGCATGGGCGTGAAGCGGTAGTAGACCTCCAGGGACAGCACACACATCGCCGTGGTGTAGCTGCGGTCTTCATCGGTGTCGCCGGCGTAGTCGGCGTAGATAGAGATGGGTTTCCAGGAGCCGTCTTCGGATTGGGAGGGGAGCAGGGTTTGTTTTAGGCCTTCGTTCCAGCGGTTCCATTGATTGCCCCCGGTGCGGAGGAGGGCGAGGCTGGAGTAGTACCAGAAGTAGAGGTTGCCCGCCGCTTCTTCCACGAAGGCGTCCTGGCCCTTGTAGCGGTAGGATTCGGGAATGCGGCGCATGAGATAGCTGCGCGCGCGGTTGTATTGGCGTTCCTTGAGATCCTCTCCCAGCAGAGAGAGGGCAAAGAGCGCAGCGGGCGTGGACGCGGGCAAGGTCGGATAATTGGAGTTGATGCGGCTGGGCGCGTGGTTGTAGCGGAAAGCTCCGAGTTCACGGTCCCAAGCGTTGCCAAGGAACGTGCGCGCATCGTCCATGGTCTCCTGGGGCACGTCGAGGCCCGCTAGTTGCGCGGACTTAAGCGCCATGACCTGCCAGGATGTGACCGAAACCCGGGGCCACGAGTCGTAGATCTCGTCGTCGGGGTAGTAGTAATTCCAACCACCGAAGAACCGTGCGTCCCGCGAGTCATTCTGCTTGCTGATGATATGGGCCACGGCGCGTTGCAGGGGCTCGAGCAGTTCCTCGTCCTCGGTTAAGGCGAAACACTCAGCCAGGGCGTAGGTTGCGACGGCATGGCCATAGGCGGAGCAATTGCCGAAGTGACCGGTTTGACGGTCTTGCTTGCTCGTTAGGTAATGGACGGCCCGTTTGACCTGGAGGGTGTACTCGCTATCAGAGGTGGTTGTGTGGCCAGCGCCAAGGAATGCAAGCAAGCTAAGGCCGGTTTTACCAATGCGTAGCTGACGGTATTTGTCATGCACCTCGCGTTGGCGCCCCCAGTATCCGGTGGGTCGCTGGATGCTCGCCAGGTATGCGAGCCCCGAGGCCACGGCCGCTTCCGTTTCCGCGCTTCCACCCATTTCGGTCAAGGCTTGCTCCTTGGCCAAACCAAATCGGTTGCGGTAGGGGGTGTGCTCGAAGGTAGGTATTTGCGCGGCTGCGATGGGGAAGGACCTGGGAGCCTCCGGCGCAGGCAGCGGCGTGGCCCTAGCGATGGGCGCGGCCTTGGGTTGGGTTTGCGGGCCACGCTTGGGCGCGTCGAAGCGGGTGGGGGTCAAGCTCGGGCCGTCGGCGGAACGAGCCACGGTAATCGAAGGCATGGGCAGGGCCATGGCCGGTTGATTGGCTTGTAGGCTGGCTTTCGGTTGAGGCCTTGTGAGTTCTTCGGTTGGGCTTTCGAGGGCCAAGCGTTGGGGT
>JARGOW010000596.1 GCA_029212955.1 Planctomycetota bacterium
CCCGCCCCAGGCAAACCGGCGCGCCCCGAAGACCGCGCCGCTCCCGCGGCGTGCGACTCGGCTCCTGCCATACAGAACCGACCCCGTCAGATCTTGCCCGGTCTGCACATCCGTCAGATGGATTCGCAGGGAGTCATCATTCACAAGCCACTCCAAGACCTCCGGCACGTCAGATCCCTTAACGGCCACACGCGTCCTAAGACTCTTGGGAAAATCAACCCACTTGGAGTTCGCGGGATCCACAAGGGTAAAGCCCTTCGAATTGGAGGGCCCTAGATAAAACTCTATGCCAAAGCGACCCAAGGGCATCTCGATGTTCCCATTTCGATCCGTCAGATAGGTGGCTTTCCGGAACAATGCATTTTGGGCGCCCCATCGCCCGCGCCCCGCTCTCGTGACGAGCAAACCGACTACGGGTTCACGGGTTTGCGCGTCCAAAAAGCGTAGGGTTAAGGATCGCTCGGGCACAACAATCGTGGACATCACACCTGGCTGTAAGCTAGTGAAGATCGCCGCGCCCCCATTCACTGCAATCCTGGCGGCCGCGGGTCCTCCTAGTAGAGAAGACCAAACTCCGTCCGGACCGGTGACCCCCTCATCCAATGGAGCCCCCAACATCGGCCACCTGTTGCGGCTGACGACGGTTTTCGCGTTGGCGCCCCAGGGCCATCCGGCACCGGACGCGCCCTGGATCGGCTGGCCAGCTTCGTTCACGAGGCGCAGGATCGAGGGCACGGCAACCTCCAATTGTGCGGTCCAAGTTTCCGCGGGTTCCAAGTCCGGCACCTCAACAGGAAGGGTCTCGTGGTATTGCGCCGAAGCGACCAGTTCCTTACCAACCCAAGCCCTCGACAATGCGAATTGTCCATCGCTACCGGTCAAACAAACGACTTGACCGTCCCCGGTCCTTAGGACGCCCACCACGGGAGCTCCTACACCCGCGCTCCAAAGAACGCCAGATAGTGCTTCGGTGGCTCCCTCCGGATCGGCTGGCAATGGATCCCGGGCGGAGGGAACTTCGACGGTTTGCATGTGTGGAACGGCCACGGCCTCTTCCACCAAGACTGTATTGGCAAGCAACTCTGGCCCTGAGGCCGCCTCACCGAGCTGACTCCAAAGCATCGCGATAGCGAGCAAACCAATCATGCCCAGCAATGCAAAGGCCATGGCCCCAGACAGTTGGCTAGCCGGCGCCACCGCACCCGTCACCGACTCAGGTCTACGGCCCGCCGCCAGGTACAGTGCGGGAAGGAAACGACTTTTCTCGCCCGGATACTTGCTCCCCACCTGCCTGCGCACTTGTTCCAACCCCTGGTTGACGCGCTTGCGCACGGTTTCCGCTGAGACTCCCTGATGCTCCGCTATCGAAACCACACTACGATCCTCAAAGAAACGCAACATCAAGGTCTCCCGAATGGGCTCCTCCAGTGCCAGGACTGCCTCTCCGACCAATCTGCGTAATTCCGCTCTCTCCAGCACCTCACCCGGTTCAAGTGCTCGGTCGTTTTGCTCGAGCCTCAATCCCCCGTAGGACCGCTCACGCTCCAGGCGCGGACCCTGTGCCCGAAAGTTTCCCGTGCGAATGTTCAGTACAATCCGGCGAAACCAGGACCTGGGGGCCTGAATTCCGCCTCCCCCGTGCCGCAAAGCGTGAAGCCAACCTTCCTGCAGCAGGTCCTCTGCCAAACACTCATCGGTGGTCATTTGCCTGCAAATCTCTCGCAGCCAATTCGAGTCGCCCAGCAGAGTTTCAATCGTGTGATGTTCCATTGCCCCCCTAGATGTAGCCGCTCCAGATTCCCCAACGCCATTTTGTGCCAAATCCCCTGAATCGGCCAGCGGGCCCGAATGTTCAGTGTGCGGAAGACTCGCCTGGGGCCTTCCGAGACCCCGGTATGGGGCACCGAGGGCGGGAAGCGCGGGCCGCCCGGTCCGCGGCGCTGTATGAATCCTGTTTGGGGGCCCCAGGGGTGGGCCTCTGGTGGCGCCTGGGGGGGCAATGTGCCCTTGGGGGGGTCAGGGCGCTAGGGATGGGGCGCTGGAGTGTGTAGATTAAGGGTCGGTTGGTCGATCTTTGAGGGGGTGGTCCCGGGGAAAGCGGTTTCTGCGCTACCTGGGGCTGTTTTTTGGGTGTGGAGGGGCTTTATTGCCCCCCTGACCCCATGGGCCCTACCCCCGGTCGGCCCGACAATCCAGAGCGGAATAGACGAGAAGAACTATGACGGAAGCCTCCCTGAAGCGCCTGCGCGAAGTGCACGGCCAAATGAAAGAAGAATTGGCCAAGGTCATCGTGGGCCAGGACGAAGTGATCGAGCAGCTGCTCATGGCCATTCTTTCCCGGGGGCACTGCCTCCTGGTGGGTGTGCCAGGCCTGGCCAAGACCCTGATGATCTCCAGCCTGGCCAAGACCATGGACTTGGATTTCGGCCGGATCCAGTTCACGCCCGACCTGATGCCCTCGGACATCACCGGCACGGAGTTGCTCTTCATCGACCCGGAAACCGGGGAACGGTCCTTCCGGTTCGCTCCGGGTCCCCTGTTCACCAACGTGCTGTTGGCCGATGAAATCAACCGGACCCCGCCCAAGACCCAGGCCGCCCTGCTCGAGGCTATGGTCGAGCGCCAGGTAACCTCCGCAGGCCAAACCCACACCCTTCCCGATCCATTCTTCGTGCTAGCCACCCAGAACCCC
>JARGOW010000597.1 GCA_029212955.1 Planctomycetota bacterium
TGCCCGGGCCTGGCTGCACAACGAATTGTCGGAAGGTGAATCTTCCGGGCAAGAATCTCCAAAAGCATGATCGAAAGCTTCCGCTATTCTCGCATGACGGTGTGAGGGGCCATTTTGCCCCCTGAACCACCCCCTTCCCCATGACTCGACCCGACCCCGAGAAGCTGTTCCACACCGCGCGTTCCATGTCCCCGGAGGCCCGGGACGCCTATTTGGAAGAGGCCGCCGAGGGCGACTCCGCCCTGATCGCCAACGTGCTCGCGCTGCTGAACTCCGACCAGGAGGCCGGGAGCTTTCTGGGAACGGCGGACAGTCCCGAGCAGCCCACCCAGGCCGCGGAGGCCGAAGGCGATTGGATCGGTCGCTTCCGCCTGCTCCAACAGATCGGGGAGGGCGGCATGGGTACGGTTTGGATGGCCGAGCAGGTGGAGCCCTACAAGCGCAAGGTGGCCCTCAAGGTGATCAAGCTGGGCATGGACACCAAGGAGGTCGTGGTTCGCTTCGAAGCGGAACGGCAGGCCCTGGCCCTGATGGACCACCCGCACATCGCACGCGTCATCGATGGCGGCGCCACGGCCCACGGGCGCCCCTACTTCGTCATGGAATTGGTGCGCGGCGTACCGATCACCGACTATTGCGACAAGGCCAAACTGGGTCTGCGCGAACGCCTGGAATTGTTCTCCAAGGTGTGTGATGCGGTGCAACACGCGCACCAAAAGGGTGTCATCCACCGGGACATCAAACCCTCCAACGTGATGGTGACCCTGCACGACGGAGTGCCCGTGCCCAAGGTCATCGACTTTGGAATCGCCAAGGCCACCAGCGCCGAGCTGACCCAAAAGACCCTGTTCACCCAGTACTCCCAGATCGTGGGAACGCCCGAGTACATGGCCCCCGAGCAGGCGGAGATGAGCGGACTGGACATCGACACCCGGGCCGACGTGTACTCCCTGGGCGTGCTGCTATACGAATTGCTCACGGGCACCAAGCCCTTCGACCTGCACAAGGCGCTCGAGGTGGGCTACATGGAATTGTTGCGCACCATCCGCGAGGTTGACCCCCAGCGTCCCTCGACCCGGGTCTCCACCCTGGGTGAAAAGGCCTCAGTCATCGCCATGAATCAGCACGCCAACGTGGAGTCCCTATCCAAGCGCCTGCGCGGCGAACTGGATTGGATCGTCATGAAGGCCCTCGAAAAGGACCGCACCCGGCGCTACGAAACGGCCAACGGATTCTCCGCGGACATCGCACGCTTTCTCACGGACACCCCCGTCACCGCCGTGCCCCCCAGCGCGGGCTATCAGCTCCGAAAGTTCGTGCGCCGCAACCGGGGGCGGGTGATCGCGGCCAGCCTTTTGGTGGGCGTCGTGGTGCTCGGCTTGATCGGTACAACGACTGGAATGCTCTGGGCGGTGGAAGAAAAGAAGGCGGCGGAGGATGCTCGCGAACAAGCCCTGCAAGCCAAAACCGAAGCTGAAACCGAAAAGTCGAAAGCCATCGAAGCCCGCTCCGACGCGGACGCCGCACGGGAGCGTGCCGAAGAGGCCCGTGGAGCTGCAGAACTCGCCGAGGCCCAAACCAAGGTCGAACTGGCCCGGGCCAATGAGGTCAAAAAACTCATCACCGACATGCTCGGAGGTGCGAGCCCGGCCGTCGCCCGGGGCGCCGACACCTCTCTCCTGGAGGAAATCCTGAAAGGAACCCGCCAGCGCCTCAAGGACGGCGAAATCAAGGACGAGCGCATCGTGGCGGAACTGCACTCGGTGCTGGCAGACGTCTACACGTCCCTGGCGAAATGGAATATTGCGGACCAGCACACGGCACAGGCCTACGAACTGCGCAGCCAATTCTTGCCCCCCACCGATCCCGAGTTCCTCGGCGACACCTGGGCCATGGCCTCCGCCCACAGCCGGGCGGGCCGCACCGAACAGGCCATCGAATTCGCGCAACGGGCCTCGGACGGTTATCGCCATTTGGCCAAGGAAGATCGGGCGGAGCTGGTCCACCTTGGCGGCACCCTGAATGCCCTCGCCCAGGCCCTGTCCGAAGCCGGGAGAATGGTGGAGGCTGAAGCCGCCTTGAATGAGAGCATCGCCCTTCAAACCGAATACCTGGGCAAGGCCAATCCGGTCACAGCAGGACTCAAGCGCAACCTGGCGGCCTTCTACGTGGAAAACGGGCAGATCGACAAGGCTGCAACCCTGCACGCGGAGGCCCTGGCCATCGACGCGCTCCATCCCGGGTTCGACGGCATGATCGCCCTGCAAGGAACCTACCAAACCGCGTCCTTCTACTTCCACCAGGACCGCCTGGCTGAAGCGGAAGAGTTGCTTCTCAAGGCGCTGGCGGGCCAGGAGAAAGTCCTCCCCGACGACCACGAGGACCTGGTGCAAACCCGCGAACTCCTGGCGCTGGTCTATGTCCGAACCGACCGGCCGGAGCTCATCGAGGAGAAGCTCGGCAAGGGTTTCAAACCGAACCCTATCCTGAATCCTGATTCCACGGAACAGGAACTCGGCAAGCTGGCCAACCTTGCGGTCGCGAAGGCCCATAAGGGCGATGTAGAAACGGGCCTGAAGGAACTGGAACTGATCCGGCCCATCCTCGTGAAACGCTTCGGGGAAGAGCACGGGTTGACCGGAATGGTCCGGCACAATCTGATTTCCTTCCTCGGCATGCT
>JARGOW010000598.1 GCA_029212955.1 Planctomycetota bacterium
ATTGCGCGCGGGCCTCAGCCAGGAGTACCCTTCGTGGGCCAGGCGTTCCACGGCTTCCAACACGTAGAAGTCCCTATACCAAACCGCCCACAGCGCCGTGGCCGCACAGGCTAAGCAAGCCCACAACAGGGCCTGGGCCAAACCGCTGCCACGTTCCCCGACGCTCTTTTGAGGACGGCGGTCCTGGGGATCCAGGGACACACCGCAGCGCTCGAGCAGCTTGAAGGGCGGCTCGCCCCCGGCCAAAATGAACACGTCCTGGTTCGGGATCTCGAACACCTCGTCGTTTTCCCCGCTCAACACCACCCGGTGTTCCTCGATGGCCAACACCTGGCTGGGCAACAGGGAGCGCAGGCGCCCCTCCGCCACCGCCGCTTCCCACTTGGCCAGGTTGGCAGCTTTCAATCGGAAGAGCGAGGGGCGGCGGTAGGACACGGAGACCTCCGTGCCCGGCTGCGACGCCAAACCCAGAGCCGCTTCGATGGCACTGTCCCCGCCGCCCACCACCAGGATTTGCCGGCCCGCATAGGCCTGGGCATCGATTAGGGAATAGGCCACCTTGGACAGTTCCTCTCCGGTCACGCCCAACTTACGCGGGGTTCCGCGCCGGCCCAAGGCCAGGCAGGCCATGGAGCTATCGATCACACCCCGGTTGGTCCGCACCCTGCACCCACCGCCGGGCAGGGCTTCCACGGACTCGAGCATGTGCCCGCCCTCAAAGGGAATCCCATGCTGATCGCACAGCTCCCCCCACAGTTCGGTGAGCTCCTCTTTTTGATAGGTGCTGCGCGTGAGGCGCCCGTGCAAGGGCAACTCCACCGGCTGGGTCATAACCAACTTGCGCCGTGGGTACTTGGCCACGGTGCCACCCACCCGGGACTCCTGGTCGATCAGCATGAAGTTCAATCCGGCCTCGCGTGCGCTGAGTGCACAGCTCAGTCCAGCGGGGCCTGCGCCCACAACCACCAGGTCCAGGGCTTCCGGGGAGGGCGAGACCGCTTCATTGTCACGCAGGCGCCGCGCCGCTTCCTTGCCCACGGCGCTGCCCTGCACCACCGCGGTTTTCACCAGGGCCAGGCCCGTGACCTCGCCGGCCAGGAACAAACCAGGCGCTCCAATCACCTCGAAGTCGGGCTCCAGGGCGGGAAGGTCCCGCCGGGTTTCCACCTCACCCAGGGTGATGGCGATCGCGTCCGGTGGACAGGCGGCTGCGCACAATCCGTGTCCCACACAGCGCGCCCCGTGCACCACGCGCGCCTGACCATAGACCACCTCGAGCACGCCTTCCTCGGGACAGGCCTCCACGCAAAGGCCGCAACCCATGCAACGGGTGAGGTCCACGTGGGGATGTTGCAGCAGGGCCTTGTTGCTGCCGGTACGCCGGGCTTCTTGAATCGTAGCCACCTGGGCCCGGCCAATTTGACGCTCACGACGCCGCACCACGATGGCGGACACGACCAGGATTCCCATGGATCCTCCCAGCAGGAACAGGCCTATCATGGCAGGCCGCCTGTTCGAGGGGTCGGTGACAAATGGGTTCCATCCACGGGATCTATTCTTGGAAAGCAAAACCCGTGGGTCCCGTTACCGTTCTGCAAGGTAACGCCCGGGAAGCGCAATTCCCAAAAGAAATCCGGGCCTAGGGCGCCAAGAATCCATGGAAATAGCATTGCTATGTCCTTCTTCTAAGGAAACTTGCCGCAGTCCCTCAAACCGTTGGTGCCTGCGTAGAGTTCTTGGGCAATGCTACAACGCCCCGCCGGACAGCGGCGAATTCCGGATCGAGGCCTTGGACGGGCCCAGGTCACTCCGCTCATTCCGCTTCCCCGTCCAGGTCCGCTAGCCAGTCCGTGTCCAGGTAGAGCTCCTCGACCTTATCTCGGGCCCAGGGAGTCTTGCGCAGGAATTTGAGACTGGACTTCACCGACGGGTCCACGTTGAAGCAACGGATCTCGATGCGCTGACCCAACTCCTCCCAACCGTAAAACTGCGCCAGGCTCATCACGATCTGCTCGAGCTTGAGGCCGTGCAGGGGGTTGTTGGGTTGGGCTTCACTCATGGGTAGGACGGCCATTCTCAGGTACGGGGAGGCAAAGTCAACCGGGGGAGTCGCCCCAAGCCCATTGCTGGACGCCCCGCGGCGAAAGGTCCTCGCATTTTTTTGAATTCGTTGTCGAATGGGGATCCCCCGTACGACGGCTTGGTGTAAACGGGGCCCAAACCCCATCCATCCACCCCCAGCCCACATCCCAATGCGCTACCTACTTCTCATCCACGCCGCCGAAGAAAGTTTCAACTCCCTGAGCGAAGCCGATCGGAACGCCGTCCTGGAAGGCTACGGCCAATTCACCCAGGAACTCCAATCCGCGGGGGCCATGCTGTCCGCGGAACGGCTCATGGACGTGGCCACCGCCACAACGGTCCGGGTCCAGGATGGCCAGGTCCAAGCCACCGATGGTCCTTTCGCGGAGACCAAAGAACAGCTCGGTGGGTTCTACCTGATCGAGGCCAAGGATCTGGATGAGGCCATCGCATGGGCCGCCAAAATCCCTGCAAGCTCCCACGGCTCGGTCGAAGTCCGGCCCATTTGGGAATCTCCGGAGCAATAGAGCTGGCGCTCCCCATGGACCATCGCGCCCCCATCGAAGCCGTGGTCCGCGCGGAACAAGCTTCGATC
>JARGOW010000599.1 GCA_029212955.1 Planctomycetota bacterium
GGGCATGAACGCGGGGGTGGGGACCGGACCGTGGGGGGTGTGAAACACCCCGGTACGGGCCCGTTGGCCGCCGATTTCTGTTTCGACGGAGAAGGAGAAGGAAGAAGCGTGGCTCAAGGGGGGGCCTGACTGGGTGTCGGGGGGGAGGGGACGCGCTAGCGGCGAGGATCGGGGTCCAGTCGCTGCACTCGAGAGCCAGGATAGTAGTGTTCCAGGATCGCTTGGGAACCCATACCTTCCGCGGCGTAGTCGTGAAGGCCTTCCTGGCAAAGCCAAACCCCATGGCCGCGCCCCAAACCGGTCACGTCCAGGCCGTCCGCATTGGGCACGCCAGTGGCCGGGAAAAGGGAGCGGATTCGGCCGCTTTTCAATCGACCGTAGCCAATATTCTTGCGCAGCAGATCCAAGGGCACATCGGCCGTGCGCTTGTTTCCAGTCAAACGGACGGTCTGCCAGCGGCCGCTACCATCGAGCTTGGAAGGGGCGAGCTTGAGGAGTCGCGTACCCAGGCCAAAACGGTTCACCAATGCCAAACACTCGGGCTTGGACAGGTGCAGTTTCCAGGTCACCGGGCGGCGTTCAGCCGGGACCCCCGCTTCGGTTCGGGCGCGTTTGGCGCAGGGCGTGCAAGCCACCATGGCACTGGGCGCAGTGCCCGGGAAAATGGTGGCACGGTCCGCGGTTTGGCCGCCGCAGGAAGCGTGATAGCGCACGTCGAGGAGCTCCCCACCCTGGAGCAGGACCTGACCGCGTGTGGCTTCGACCGCGCGCCGCAATCGGATCGCGGCGGATTGCTCCCCCCGGGATGGACCGGGCCGGTAGGTGCCGTGGTAGGCCTGGTCCTGCACACCGTCCCAAAGGAATCCAGAAGCACCCATTCCCTGGCGCGAAAGCGCCGTAACCGCGTAGGTTCTAACGGCGACGGATTGGGCCTGGAGTTCGGCCGGAAAAGAGGACCAAAGCGGCAACTCGGCGGCGACTACGCCTTCCACGTAGTGTTCCAAACCCACCTCCACGAAAACGCGCAACCCGCCCTTCTTGTGGGCTTGCACTTTGAGGTTGCCCAGGTATTGGCGCCCTGCGATTTCGAACGGTGCGCGTAGGGGCGTGATCAGTTGGGAGTCCTTGCGACCATCACTGCAAACCACCTGCTGCCCGACGCGGCGAAATTCCAGCTTAGGGCTGGCGCCTTCCCGTGTGCCGGTCAATTGAACCTGGCATTCGGGTTGGCTCTCCTGGCCGGACAGCAGGATCCAAACCTGGTGGGGAAGGTAGTGTGCGGTGGTGGGTTGTGCGTAGGGCTCCGGTAGGGGCCGCAGCTGGCGCGGGGGGGTACACGGGCTCAGCCAAACAGCGAGCAATACCAGGCAGGTCAGGGTGCGGAAGCGCCCTGCGGGGGAGTTCCTTTTCATAGGGGAAGGTTGCCCTGGGTGGGGAATTGGAATCCCACGAGTTTGGCGCCACCCGGAGTGAGCATGCGACCTCGAGCCGTTTTTGTAATGTAGCCACATCGCAGGAGATGGGGCTCGTAGACGTCTTGGAGGGTATCTTCGGTTTCTCCGACCACTGCGGCGATGGTCTTGATGGCCACAGGTCCGCCGCCCTGATTGGCCAGGCATTGCAGGAAGCGACGGTCCATTTCCTCGAGACCGTTTGCATCCACACCCAGTCGATCCAGGGTTTCGCGTGCGGCATCAAAGTGCAGCTTCCCATGACCGTGGACTTGTACCAGGTCCCGGGCACGGCGCAGGAACCGGCCGGCGATTCGCGGCGTGCCCCGTGCGCGATCGGCAAGGTACGCGGCGGCATCGGCTTCGATCTCCATGTCCAGAAGTCCGGCGGCCCGCTGAATGATGCGAATCAATTCAGCGGCCGGGTAGGGGTCCAATCGTTCGAACAATCCAAATCGGGCTCGGAACGGGGCGGACAAAAGGCCTTCGCGGGTGGTGGCTCCGACCAGGGTGAACGGTTTGACCGGCAGGGTGATGAGCCGGGCATTGGGGCCCGTATCGAGGGTGATGTCCACGGAGAAATCCTCCATGGCGGAATAGAGGTATTCCTCGACGGTGGTAGGGATGCGGTGGATCTCATCGATGAACAGCACGTCCCCGCGTTCGATATGGGTCAGCAGGCCCACCAGGTCCTTGGGCCGTTCCAGGGCGGGGCCCGATGTGGCGTGGAGCCGGGCGCCCATTTCAGCGGCCAGAATGCGCGAAAGGGACGTTTTGCCCAGGCCCGGTGGACCTGAGAAGAGGATGTGGTCCGTGGGCTCTCCGCGCCCCTTGGCCGCTTGGATGGCCAGGGTCAGGTCCTGGACGATTCGATCCTGCCCGATGAAGTCGCCCAGGTGGGTGGGCCTCAGGCTGTTTTCGAAGGGGGCCTCTTCAGGCCGGGATTCGGAGTGGGAGCCTTCGAGGGCTTCCGGGTTGAAGACATGGTCTGTGGCCATCGTGTGGATTCTATCGTTTGGAGACCCGGCAGGCCCGTTGATAATCCGGTGGCTTCCCAGGTCCCAATGACTTGGTTGGTGGGGAAGGCCCTGCCCGCTTCGGGCCTGACTTTCCCCCGGCCAGGGTTTGATTCGGGTTGGCGCAAAAAAGTGGGCCGTGTCCCAGGGCTGGCCGGAGGGGAGCGGGCCGGGCCAGGGCCGTTCTAGGGCCCCAGGGGACGGGGGG
>JARGOW010000600.1 GCA_029212955.1 Planctomycetota bacterium
CGCCTGTCGATCAAAGAAGCCTCACTGGGGCAGAGCGGAAGCACCTACGACAAGCTGCTTTTCTTCTGCTTCTCCTACGACACAAGTACAGGGAAATACACCTTGGCTGCCTGGCGCTTGATGCGCACGGGTGGAATCCTAACCATCGTATTTCTCATCACCGGATTCTGGATGATGCAACGCTCCCGCGCACGGGAGGTAAGCCAATGATGATGCTAAACCTAGCCGCCTCGATCCCCCAAGAGGCGATCGACGTCGCCAAAGATGGCTCCCTACAAAGCTTTTGGATGCCCATCCAAGCAGCAGAAGGGGCCGCAGAAGTGGACTTCGCGTTCTACTTCATCCTCGCCATCTGCGCGTTCTTCTTCTTCCTACTGGTAGGACTCGGCATCCTGTTCCTGGTGCGCTATCGGCGCCGTCCGGGATACACGCCCCTTCCTAGCCCGCACCACAGCTGGAAGTTGGAAGCCATCTGGACCGGGGTCCCGATCGTGCTGACCGCTTTCATGTTCTGGTTCGGATTCTCGAGCTACATGCACTCACGTACCATGCCCCTGGATGCGCACCACGTGAGTGTGACCGGACAGAAGTGGTCCTGGAGCTTCAAGTACGAGCAGGGTTTTGAGGACAACGAACTGCACGTGGCGGTGGGGGAACCCACAGTGTTGACCATGCGTTCGACCGACGTGATCCACTCCTTCTTCATCCCGGCGTTCCGCACCAAGTTGGACGTGGTGCCTGGTAAGTACTCCAAGGTCTGGTTCACACCGACCAAGGAAGGCGTCTACACGGTGTTCTGCGCGGAATACTGTGGAACCGAGCACTCTTCCATGGCGACCAAGGTTGTTGTTCACTCCAAAGAGGGTCTGGCAGCCTGGGTTCAAGAGATGGATGACCCCACCAAGAACATGACGCTTGTCGAAGGTGGCAAGTACTGGTTCGACAAAAAATCTTGTGGCACATGCCACACCGTGGACGGTACCGCGAGGATCGGTCCTTCGCTTAAGGGCCTCTTCGGCACCGAGCGTACGTTGGAGGATGGGTCCACCGTGGTTGCAGATGAAAACTACATCCGCACCTCATTGTTGGAGCCCAACAAGCAAATCGTTGCGGGCTTCGCACCTGTGATGACGCCCCAGAGTCTGGACGATGACCAAATCGACGAGGTCATCGCCTACATCAAGTCCCTGACCAACTAAGCGCGGCGCGCACTTTTAAGGAAACGAAAATGACGCAAGTCGACGCAAACACTGGTTCCGCCGCCGTAGCCACGGGCTCCGGCAAGGATTACCTGGAAGAGAGCAGCGGTCTCAAGAACTGGCTCATCACCCTGGACCACAAGCGCATCGGGATCATGTACCTGGTCGCCGTGGGCATCTCGTTCTTCCTGGGCGGATTCTTCGCCTTGGGCCTGCGCCTGGAGCTTTGGTCTCCGGGCCTGACGGTCATGGACGCGGACACGTACAACCAGTTCTTCACCTTGCACGGTGCGATCATGGTGTTCCTGTTCATCGTGCCTGGCATTCCGGCGGCCCTGGGTAACTTCTTCCTTCCCATCATGCTGGGAGCTCCGGATGTGGCCTTCCCGCGCCTCAACCTGTGTAGTTTCTACCTGTGGTTGATGGGAGCCTTCTGCTTCGTGGGAACCCTGGCCTTCGGTGGCTTGGATACGGGCTGGACGTTCTACACGCCGTACAGTGTGACGACTGGAACCCCCGTGATTTGGGCGCTTACCGGTGCTTTCATCCTGGGCTTCAGTTCGATCTTCACGGGTATCAACTTCATCGTGACCATCCACAAGATGCGTCCGGACGGAATGGGCTTCTTCCGCATGCCCCTTTTCCTATGGGGTCTGTACGCCACCGCCGTGATCCAGGTTCTGGCCACGCCGGTGCTGGGTATCACGCTCTTGCTTCTGATCCTGGAGAGGACCTGGGGCATCGGTATCTTCGATCCGGGCATGGGAGGGGACCCGGTGCTGTTCCAGCACTTCTTCTGGTTCTACTCGCACCCCGCCGTGTACCTGATGATCCTGCCGGCCATGGCCGTGATCAGTGAGGTCATCTCGACCTTCTGCCGCAAGCACATCTTCGGTTACACCCTGATCGCATACTCCTCGATCATGTTGGCCGTCTTCGGTTCCCTGGTTTGGGGCCACCACCTGTTCGTGAGCACCCAGTCCGACCTGACGAGTGTGATCTTCAGCGCCTTGACCTTCTCCGTGGGAATTCCTTCGGCCATCAAGGTCTTCAACTGGCTGACCACCATGTATCGGGCGGACATTCGATTGGATGCACCCATGTGGTACGCCCAGTGCTTCATCTTCCTGTTCCTGATCGGTGGATTGACCGGCTTGTTCTGCGCCACGCTGTCCGTGGACGTTCACCTGCACGACACCTACTTTGTGGTCGCCCACTTCCACTATGTGATGGTGGGGTCGGTGATGTTCGCCTTCATGGCGGGCCTGAACTACTGGTGGCCGAAGATGTTCGGTCGCATGTACAACCAGACCGGAGCGAAGATCGCCTGCGCCATCTCCTTCTTTGGATTCAACCTGGCCTTCTTCCCCCAATTCATCATGGGCACCCTGGGCATGCCGCGTCGTTACTACGACTTTGCGCCCGCCTTTGAGACCTACCACCAGCTTTCGACCATCGGTGCCTTCA
>JARGOW010000013.1:0-2634 GCA_029212955.1 Planctomycetota bacterium
CCCCCGCCAAGCCCGATGAGCAGCAAACTGATCTTCGTAGTCGACGACGACTCCCTGTCCCGTGAATTCCTGACGGAGGCCGCCCGGTCCCTAGGACACGATGTGCAGGCCTTTGAGAACGGCGCCCTGGCTCTCCAGGCCATCGAGCGACGCGTTCCCGACCTCATCCTGAGCGACGTGCGCATGCCCGTCATGGACGGAATCCAACTGACGCGCTCCGTACAAGAACGCTTCCCCGGCATGCCCGTGGTCCTGGTGACCGCCCACGCCACCCTGGAAACCGCGGTCGAGGCCCTGCGTCTGGGAGCCCTGGACTTCCTCATCAAGCCTTGCACACCCGACTCGCTCGAGATGGTGATCAACCGTGTTTTGCGGACCGGTCAACTGGAGCGCGAAAACGCCTACTTGCGCACCCAAGTGGAAGGCGCCAAGCCTGAAACCCTGGTCGCACAAAGCCCGCCCATGATTCAGGTCCTACGCACCGCCGCCCGCGTGGCCCGCTCCCGCGGAACCGTGCTGGTCACCGGCGAAAGCGGAACCGGCAAGGAAAAGGTCGCCCAGTACGTGCACCAGGCCAGCCCTCGCGCGGACAAACCTTTCGTCAAGGTCAACTGCGCTGCCTTGTCCGAGTCCCTGCTGGACTCCGAGCTCTTCGGCCACGAAAAAGGCTCCTTCACCGGAGCTTTCCAATCCCGCGTGGGCCGCTTTGAGCTGGCCGATGGCGGCACCGTGCTGCTCGACGAGATCGGCGACATCTCCCCGGCCATGCAAGCCAAGCTCCTACGCGTCCTTCAAGAGGGTGAATTCGAGCGGGTGGGTGGAACCACGACACTCAAGGTCGACGTGCGCATCATCGCCGCCACCAACCGCCGCCTTGTGGACGAAGTGGCCGCTGGTCGCTTCCGCGAGGACCTCTACTACCGCTTGCACGTGCTGCCCCTCGAGGTTGCTCCCCTGCGCGAGCGCCGCGAGGACGTGCTGCCCCTGGCCCGTCACTTCGCCGAGACTTTCGCCCGTCAGAACGGCACGCCCACCCCGGCCTTTTCCGTCGAAGCCCAGGATCAACTCCTGCAGTGGACCTGGCCCGGCAACGTGCGCGAGCTCGAGAACGTGATCCACCGTGCGGTCATCCTGGGCCACCCCGGCCACATCGACTGCGCCGACCTGCTCTTCGGCCCCGCCGCCGATGGTCAGCCCACCATGCGCCCGGCCGGCGAAGCCCTCGACCTGTACAGCAGCGAGTGCGCCCAAGCCCTGGCGAACCACACCATGGCCAACGTCGAACGCGTCGCCATTTTGGCCACCCTCGAATCCACCGGTGGAAACAAGACCGAAGCGGCCCGCCGCCTCAGCCTCACCGCCCGCACCCTTTCCAACAAGATGAAGATCTGGCGTCAAGCCGGACTGGTCGCCTAGGAGCTCCCCATGGACATGATCGGAAATCAAGGACGCCTTTTGATGCGGCTGCTTTCGGCAGCGAGTGAACGCACCAAGGTGATCTCGGGAAACATCGCCAACCAGAACGTTCCCGGATTCAAGCGCAACGACCTCGCCTTCGAGGAACTGCTCGCGAAGGAATTGGACTCGTCGAATCCCGACCTGACCAACATCCAACCCTTGAAGACCGTCGACACGGTGACCGAGAGCGATTCCAACGGAAACAACGTCACCATGGAAACCGAGCGCAATGCCATGCGCGAAAACATGCTGCGCTACGAAATGTACACCACGATCATGAAGGGCCGCACGGACCTCATCTCGCAAGCCATCAACGGAGATCGCTAATCATGAGCGGAATCAGATCACTCTTCCAAGGGATGAACATCTCAGCGTCGGCCATGAAGGCTGAACGCGCCCGGGTGGACATTATCGCGAAGAACATCGCGCACTCGGGAACCACCCGTATGCCCGACACCGGCGAGCCTTACCGGCGTGAAGTGGTGCACTTCGCACCCGTTTACCAACGCAACGCCCAGGGCGGATTGGACGTCAACGGTGTCCAAGTGTCGCAGGTCGCAAAGGACTACACCACTCCCTTTGAGCTGATCAATGACCCCAACCACCCCGACGCGGACGAGGACGGCAACGTCCGCATGCCCAATGTGAACACGGTCAAAGAGATGGCCGAAATGATCACCGCCCTGCGGGCCTACGAGGCCAACGTGCAGGTCGCCGAGTCCTTCGAACGCATGGCCCAGATGGGCTTGCGCCTGGCCGAGTAACCCAAAAACCCCACTGAACAATGAGCACCATCGGCGGAAACATGGGCCTGGGAAGGTCCAACATCGAACAAGCGCTGCGCACCATGCAAGCGCGCACGAAAGAGCTTCAGGCAGGCGCAACCAGCCAGCCGAAGGAGGCTTCGTTCGATTCCGCTATGGCTCAGAACGTGACGGAACTGAACAACACGGTGAACAGTGCGGACAAGCTGCACCTGGAAGCCATGACCGGCCAACTCGACTTCCACGAAGTCGCCGGCCGGGTCAAGGAAGCTCAACTGAGCTTCAACTTTGCCATGCAAGTACGCAACAAGCTGATCGACTCCTACCGAGAGATCATGCGCATGTCGGTCTGATCCTGAATTGTGATGAAAGAAACCCTGCAATCAATCTGGAACCTGCTCAGCAACAGCAA
>JARGOW010000013.1:2644-17924 GCA_029212955.1 Planctomycetota bacterium
CGTGGGGATCGGTGTGCTGCTCGCAGTCAGCGTAGCCGGCATTTCCGCTTACCGCTCCGCCAACCCCCATATGGAATTCTTCATCGGGGACCTGGACAACGCGGAATTCGCCCGTGCGACCAAAGCCCTGGGACAGGAAGGCATCCGCTTCAACAGCAGCACCGGCACGGCCCCGTATTCCATCTTTGTGGAGTCCAGCAAGAAATACCAAGCCCACAGCGCGGTCGCCACCTCCGGCGCCCTCGACATGGGAACCATGGGGATTGACACCGGCGGTTCGTCCTCCGCGTGGGAGTCCTCCGTGGAACGCCTCCAAAAGGCCGACGCTCGCTACTGGCAAGAGGTGGAACAGCAGCTCTCCAAGCTTCACTGGGTGCGCTCCGCCAAGGTCATCGCACGCGCACCGACCACCCGCATCCTGGGGCGCACCCCCAAGCCCACCGTTTCGGTGATCTTGAACACGCGCGGCATGCACCCCACCGCCGAGCAGAGCCAGAACGTGGGATCCATGGTTCGCATGGCCTTCAACGTGCCCGAAGAGAACATCTCGGTCCTCGACCACCTGGGTGCCACGATCTTCAACGGCAAGAGCAACAACCAGCTCACCGGAAACCTGGCTTTCCAACGTGCTTTCAACCAGGACCAGACCGAAAGCGTTCAATCCCTGCTCGACGACATTTACGGCCCCGGGCTGACCAAGGTGCGCGTCAGTGGCGAGTGGTCCTTCGTCCAAAAGGAAACGGTTGGTGAGTCGGTGAACAAGGGGGCGGTCATTTCCGAGCGCACCCAGAAGTCCAAAACCCCCACCGGCAACCACGTGGGCGGCCCCGCTGGTCTCGACCAGAGCTTCGGCGCTGCACCCACCCAACCGATTGGCGGCAGCACCGGCCCCTCCCCGGCCACCAAGGACGACATCGAAAAGAAGTTCGCCGTGGGCACCCAAACCACGCACCAGGTGGAGAACTCCCCCGTCCTGGAACACCTGAGTGTCAGTCTTACCCTGGATGCCTCGCTCCAGGAACAGGCCGACGCCCTTACCGACCAAGTCAAATCCGCGGTGGGTTTCCGCACGGAACGAGGGGACCTCATGTCCACCCACACCACCACATTCGTGGGTGTGGAGCGTGACGCGGAAGGGGCCCCCGTGGCCGCCGCCCCGATCGAAGCCCCCGAACCGCCCAACGCCATGATGACCACGCTCATCGAGCGCGGCGTGGAGCTGCTCGCAGTCCTCCTGTTCTTTGGCCTCTTGATCCGCACCATGAAGCAGTCCAAGAACGCCGGATCCTCCGATGGTGGATCCCAATCGCGCGCTGGCGGTGCCATGACACTCAGCGACCTGGAAGACGGGGAAATCGAAATCGATCCCAGCATCCTGGCACGCAAGCACATCGAAAACCTGCTCGAAAGTGACCCCGAGCGCGTCAGCTCCCTGCTGACTCGCTGGGCCATGGGAGATCAGTTCTACGCGGAATCTAAGTAATGCCTGAAAACTTCTCTGGATCCCAGAAGGTTGCCGCCTTCCTGCTCAGCCTGGACAAGGACGTGAGCGCCGACCTCATGCGCCGGATCGACCCCAAGGTCATCCCCGCGGTCGCACAGGCCATGACCGACCTGGAACCCGAAATGTGCAGCGTGGAATCCGTGGACTACATCTACGGGGACCTGGCGCGCACGGTGTACAAACGCGCTGGCGTTCGCGCCCAGGACGAGTTCGAGCTCCACGACATTCTGACCCAAACCTTCGGCAACACCGAAGCGGATCGCGTTCTGCGCGACATCCACGCCCGTCGCCGCCAGAACCAACCTCTCGGATTCATCGAGACCATCGCCCCCGAGATCGTTTCCCGCGTCCTTGCCGAGGAATCCACCGCCATTGTGGCCCTCGTGCTTGCCCACGTTTCCCCGGCCCTTTCCGCCGCGGTCTTGAACACCTTCGAAGAGGAAATCGCGCTGGACGTGGTCAAGCGTATGACCTCGGTCGTGCCCCCGGGTATCGAAACCATGCTGTCCATCGCGGACACGCTCCAAGCTCGAATCCGGCTCGCCGCCAACATGCCCGCGCCGCCGGACCCCGGCGATAGCCTGCGAACCATCGCAGACCTGCTCAATTTCTCCCAAGGCGATGTGGAGAAAAGCGTGCTCACCGGTCTGGAAGACTTCAACGAAGAAATGGCCGACCAGGTTCGCGAGTTCATGTTCACCTGGAACGATTTGTCCTCCATCGAAAAGCGCGCCATGCAAAAGATCCTGGCGTCCGTCGACACCAAGACTTTGGCCATCGCACTCAAAGGCTCCCCCCCGGATGTGGAGGCCAACATCGTCGCCAACCTTTCCGGTCGCGTGAAAGACATCGTCGCCGATGAGCGCGAACTGGCCGGCCCCACGGCCCTCAGTGAGGTTCAATCCTGCCGCTCCGAAATCATGGTCGCCGTGCGGGCTCTGATGGAAGCTGGCGAGTTCAGCCCCGCCAAAGCCGGTGAGGAGATGGTCGAGTAATGGTGCAGCACAAATACAACGTCGCCGTTGGGCAAAAGCCCTCCAGCATCGCGGTCCGCCCGGTCTCCCTGACCCAACTCAGGAGCCAACTCAACACCTCCGATCTGGAGGCCGCCCGGCAGGCCGGCTACCAGGCTGGATTATTGGAAGCCCACCAAGGTGCAGCTAAAGCCTTGGATGCGGCGGTCGATCGCTTGGACAAGTCGCGCCAGGAAGCGCTCGATGCGCTAAGCACCTCCACCGTCGAACTTGCCGTGGAGATTGCACGCCAAATTGTCCGGGTGGAAATCCAAGCCGAAAACTATGACCTGGAGCGCATCGTGCGCGGAGCCCTGTCCCAATCGGGCCTGGGCCGCGGCGAAGCCACCATCCACGTCTGCCCCGCAGACCACAAACGACTCAGCGAAGTCACTTTCCGTTCCGGTACGGAGGTCGCCATCGACTCCACCCTGGAACCCGGTGATGTGCACGTACAAGCCGCCCAGGGTCTACTTGTGCGCGAGGTTTCCGAGTGCCTAGCTAGCGTGCGCGAACAATTGCTGGAGGACTTGGCATGAAATCACTGATCGACATGGCGTCCTGTCAAAAGGCGATCCAAGCTGGCGTGCACGCACGCTACCGCGGATCGGTCGAGCGCGTCACAGGCATTCTTGTGGAAGCCACGGGCGTTCCCGCGGCCCTCGGTGAAATGTGCCGGATTCAACGCGGCGGCCAGGACTCCATCGAAGCCGAAGTGGTGGGTTTCCGCGGCCATACCACCCTGTTGATGCCCCACGGAGACATTTCGGGCATCGCGCCCAAGCAGCCCGTCTACGCCCTCAATCGCGACTTCCAAATTCCCGTGGGTCCGAGCCTGTTGGGACGCCTGGTCGACGGCTTCGGTCGCGCCCACGATGGTGGTCCGGATATCCATGAGGCTTCGTGGCGCCGCGTGCATTCCGATGCGCCCTCACCCACCGAACGCGTGCCAATCCAGGATCCCTTGCAAACCGGCGTGCGCGTGATCGATGGCCTCATTCCCCTGGGCCGGGGCCAGCGCCTTGGAATCTTTGCGGGTTCTGGCGTGGGTAAGTCCACCCTGCTCGGTCAAGTCACCCGTGGAACCGAAGCCGATGTCATCGTTTGCTGTCTGGTCGGTGAGCGTGGCCGCGAGGTGCAAGATTTCGTGGCAGAAGTGCTCGGCGAAGAAGGCCTGGAGCGCTCCGTTCTGGTCGTAGCCACATCCGATCGCCCGCCCATCGAACGCCTGACCGCTCCCTTCACGGCGGTCACCATCGCCGAATCGTTCCGAGATCAGGGCAAAAACGTTTTGCTGCTCATGGACTCGGTGACCCGATATGCCGCCGCATCGCGCGAGGTAGGACTCGCCGTGGGTGAACCGCCCACCGTGCGCGGACTCCCGCCCTCCTTCTTCGCCACCGTGCCCCAGCTCATCGAGCGCATGGGTCGCACCACCGCGGGAAGCATCACCGGACTGATCACCGTGCTCGTGGACGGCGATGATCCCAACGAACCGGTTGCGGACACCCTGCGCGGACTCCTCGACGGACACATCTTCCTGAACCGGGACCTGGCTCAAAAAGGCCACTTCCCCGCGGTGGACGTGCTCGAAAGTATCTCCCGATTGAACACCACGCTTTTGTCGCCTGCCCAACGCGCCAACGCGCAAATCTTGCGTAGCGACTTGGCCTCCTATCAGGAGGGTCGAGATCTTGTAGAGATCGGAGCTTACCAGGCTGGAACGAACCCCACCCTGGACAACGCTCTCATGCGCATGCCGGTCATCAACGCGTTCCTACAGCAGGACCCCCACGACATCACCTCTTTGGCGGAAACCACCCAAATGCTCGACATGGTGGCCCACGCCGGTGAAGGAGTGCCCCAATGAAGCGCGATCCCAAACGATTGAAGCGCATTCTGCGGGTCCGCGAACTCCAGGAAGAAACCGCGCGCGGCGCGTGGATGCAGGCCCAAATCATCGCCCGCCAAGCCGATGAACTGGTCGAGGCTGGCAAAGAGAACATTTTGAAGGGCCTGGATTTCGTGCGCATGCAACAGGAGGTCGGATCCATTTCGGGCGTCCTCAATGCCGACGCTGCCATCGTTCACTTGCAGCACGCACTGACCCAATGCCAGGCCACCGCAGCCGCGCGACACCGCGAGGTTGAAGCCGCCAAAGAGCCTTGGATCCAAAGCCGACGGGCCGCCCGCGGCATCGAAAAACTCTTCGAGCGTGCGGTGGAAGACCAACGCGTCGAACGCCTTCACAAGGAAGATCAGGCCCTCGAGGAATCTGTCGACGCCCTGCTCACCCGCCAAAAGAACAACCGAAACACCTCCCCTTCCGCCTAGGACTCCAGTCCCATGAACAAAGTCATCATCATCTTCGCCGCAGCCGCCGCTGGCATCCTTTTGCTCGTTGGCACTTTCGTCACCGCTGCCGGCATGCTGGGAGCCGACTTGCACGCCCTTCCTGTGGTGGGTGGGCTCTTTCCTGAGCCCGTCCAACAATCGCTGGACCCAGAACTCAACGAAATGAACCTTTCCGTGGAGGAACAGGTCCGTTCCGACATGCGCTCCCCCGAGCAGGTCGTGGACAATTCCGCCAGCCCCCTGCACGCCTTCCTGCTACCGAGTCCCTGGAGCTCCGATCAGCTGGAGGACCTGGAGAAGCAACTCAAGACGCGCCTAAACGCCCTCACCGAGCGTGAAAAGGGTCTGGATAAGCGTCAAGCCGATCTCGAGGAAAGCCAGCGTCACCTGGCGGAGCTGCAAGCCGAGTTGGAATCTGTTCGCAACGGCATGATCGAGGAACGCGATGAAACCGTTGCGCTCCAGGACGAGGTCAAGCGCGAGGAAGCCAACGCAGAAGAAAAGCACGTGGCAGGCCTCAAGCAAATGGCCTCTCTCTTTGCGGAAGGCGACGCCACCGAAATGGCTCAAATGCTGATCGACATGCATGCCCCTGAGGACATCGGCCTGGTGCTATCCGGCCTGCCCGCCGAACGGGTTCGGGACCTTCTGACCGGAATTCGAGCCACTCAACCCGACGTGCTCAGCGCTGTCACCGAAAGCTACAAGGCCGAAGTGACCAAATAGGTCATCCCAGATAGCCCTCTGGCACCCCGCGCTTCCCGCCCCTGGGAGGGGGGGCGCGCCTAAAGAGCCTTTCACACCCCGAAACAGCAAGGAACCTTCTGTGGGAGGGATGCCCCATTCAGGGCTTCGCCCACCACGTCGATAACTTCCCCGGCGCCAATTCTGGCCCCCAATCACCTCTCATGGACCTCAACACCATCATCGGAACCGCGCTTTGCTGCCTTATTGTGCTGGTAGCAATGGCGGCAGGACCCGGCGGAGTCCCGATCTTCATCGATATCCCTTCCCTGGCTATCGTGTTCGGGGGTAGTACCGGTGTGATCATGCTGGCTTTCCCCAGCGATGACCTGAAACCCTTCATGAAGATCATGATGGTGACGGCCATGCGCAAGAAGCCGGTCTACACCGAGGAAATCGACCGCATCGTCAGCTACGCGAACCTGGCGCGGAAAGAGGGCCTATTGGCCCTGGAAACCAAGCTCCAGTCCGTGGACGACACTTTCTTTTCGAAGGGCATCCAACTCGTGATCGACGGATTCGGCGCGGACACCGTGCGCGACATCATGGAGCTCGAAGCCGATTGGGAGAAGCAGCGCCACGAAACCGGCGCCAAGATCATGGAGCAAATGGGAGCCTTTTCCCCCGCTTTCGGAATGATCGGAACCCTGGTGGGTCTGGTGCAGATGCTCCAGGACCTTTCCGATCCGAACTCCATCGGTACGGGTATGGCTACCGCCCTCCTGACCACGCTGTACGGCGCTATGGGAGCCAACATGCTCTTCATTCCGGTCGCCGGCAAGCTGGAGGCCGTCAAGAACCAAAACTGTCTGCTGCGCAGCCTGATGGTGGAAGGCATCGTTGCCATCCAATCCGGCGAGAAGCCCCAGTTGATCAAAGAGAAGCTCAAGGGCTTCCTGGCTCCCAGCCAGCGCGAGAAGGTGGAGGCCTAATTCCAAGCCATGGCGAAGGTCAAGTACAACATGATCGAAGGTCCCCTGGACGGTGCACCCGGCTGGGTTGCCACGTTCGTGGACATGATCTCGTTGCTCGTGACCTTCTTCATTCTGCTGTTCACCTTCGCCAGCATGGAGGACTACGACTCCTTCTCCTACCCGAAGAACATCCTGGGCACCAAAGGTGTGCTGGAGAAGAAAGGGGGCCAATACATCACCGCCCCCGACGACGACATCATGTCCGCCACGGATATGCTGCGCGGTGCGGACACCCCCCACAGTCGCCCTTCAGACATGCTTCCTGAAAGCATGGAAGACATGGGGCAAAAGCTCACCGATGAGCACATCGAGTTCAATGCAAGGGACGTACAAGACGGAATGCGCATGCATTTTGACCCCCGTGCAGGATTCGCGCCCGGATCTGCCCGCGTCAACCCCGTTCTCCGCAAGGCGCTCATTGAGTTTGGCGATACGCTCCAAAACTACCCCCACTTGATCGTGGTGGAAGGCTACACCGATAACCGGTTTGTGCCTTCCGCAGCCTACGCTACCGAGGAATCGCTCTCTCTGGCTCGCGCCCAAGCCGCCGCCAAGGTCATCCTCGATCACTCCACGCTATCCCCCAAGGCCATGCAATTGGCCGGCATAGGCAACGTTCCCCTCGAAGGTCATACGGGTGAATCCGCCCTCGATCGAGCCGCCATGCGCGCCAAGCAGGTTGCAGGGGGCACTCAGTGAGCGAGGAGCCGGAACCCAAACCCCGGGTCAAAGTGGTGGACGTGCCCGTGATGATCAAGGGCGCTCCCGGCTACATGGTCTCCTTCGGGGACATGATGACGCTCATCCTTTGCTTCTTCATCCTCTTGGTGTCGATGGCCAAGGAACGCAAAGCCGGCATGATGGCAAAGGGCATCGGTTCCTTTGTGGTCTCCCTAAAAAGTCACGGTTTGACCGGTGTGCTTTCCGGTGAGGAGAAACAGGAGATCTTCGACCAGGTTCGCCGGCGCTTCAATCTTCCGCCCGAAGAGGACCCCGAACGCCGCGCGGACCACAAAAAGGCCAGTACCAAAGAACTCCTGCGCGCCGAATCCCTGGAAGCCCTGCAGCCCCACAGGGAAGTGCGCACGCCCCGCGTCGCCGCATTCCGGCAGTCCGTATCTTCCCTGGACGGCGACTCGAAAGCCTACCTGGATCAACTAGCAAGCACCTTGTTGCCCCGGCGCGGTCAACTGCTGGTTCTCGAAGGGCACGCCGACGATTCCGCAACCGGACAAACCTCCGCACAACTCGCCCACGAACGCGCCCTGGCGGTGCGGGAATACCTGGTGCAAGAACATGGCTTCCCCAGCACACGCGTGGAAGCACGCATCTGGGGCGCTGAAATACTCACCGATGGGGCAGATACCCGCTCCGTTGACGCTCGACTCGTCATACCCAAGAACTGATAGGCGACTATTATGGCCAAGAAAGAAGCTGAAGAAGGCGCAAAGGAAGACGGCGAAGAAGGTGACGGGACTCCCAAGAAGAAGTCTCCCATCAAGCTCGTTGGCGCCCTTGTAGCTGTTGTCGGAATGGGCGCGGCCCTGGCCGTCATGGCCATCCCGTCAGGTCCCAAAGAGACTCCTCGTTTTGTGGGACCCTTCTTCCACGATCTTGTGGACAAGGACGTGGTCACAAACACGAAGGACGACCACTTCAAGCGCTTTGTCAAGTACAAGCCCCAGGTGGAGTTCTTTGCCTACGATGCCGAGTACATCAACTCGCGGATGAACGACCAGCTGTACACCGCATGGTTGACGGACTCGTTCTCCGGACTGGCCTCCAATAAGAGCATCAACGACATCATGGCCGGCGCCAACCGCGAACGCTTCGCCCAGGTCATCCGTCACGCCATCGAGCCTGTGTTGTTCCCCGTACACATCGGATCATCCGACTCCCCGCTCGACCTGGACCCCGAAAGCGGGATCCGCCCGGGTGACTCGTACCGCTTGAACACCTTCCGCGGTTCTTTCTGGAACCACACCCTGACCATCGATGGCGAGGCGAAAACGCTGACCGTGGATGAAGGCGACGCCACCCCGTTCCTCGGGGACGAATTGGATCTCAAGGTAATGACTCCGAGTGGCGATTGGGTCTACTTGGACGTCACGAGCATGGAACCCGGCTTTTCGGGAACCGTGCAAATTGGCGTCAAAGGACGGATCCGCCAAGTATTTGTCACCAACATGATGGCCCAGTGACCGAAATCAGCGAAGACGAAGCCCAAGCCCTGCGCGACGTAGCGGGGGCCGAAGAAAACCAGGTCAAACGCCTGGTGCTGGAGCGTAACTTCTCCCAACCGCGTCGTCTTTCCGCCGATCGCCTGCAACGCATTAGCCAAACGGTTGGCGCGTCGCTCCAGGACATTTCAACCAAACTGGCCGCGCCCCTGCGCAGCTTTTTCAAGTTCCATGTGGGCTCGATTTCCGAGGTCAACGCCAACGGACTCTTCCAGGACACCAAATCGCCGTTCATGGTGATCTGCTTGGATATCAATGGCACGCTGGGTTGGTTGGTTTGGGACGAGACCGCTGCCACGGCGACTCTCGAACAGATCCTATCCGGCGAATTGGACCCGGAGGAAGAGATCAAACCCCGCGTCCTGAGCCCCGCCGAAACCCGGGTGCTCGAACAGTTGCTCACCGATGTCGTGCAGCCCGTGGGCCAATGCCTGGGGCTCAACGTGAAAATCGTCAGCGTAGCCCAGGAAGAGGAAGAGCTCACAACCCTGCGCGATGCCGGCCCCGATGCGGATGCCCGTCGCCTCATGCTGCACCTGGTCTTCGAAGGACCTGGCGGCGACAGCGATCTACGCCTGTACCTGCCCAATATCGACGAGGACGGCGACGGCACCGAAGCCACGCTCACCCAACGCGTGCCCGAACACCTGGACACGGTGCACATGGAAATGCGCGCCCTGCTCGGCAAGGTCGAAATCCCCCTGCGCGACCTGCTCGCCATGGAAGTGGGCGACGTCATCCCCCTCGGAACCGAGGTCGGTGGCAAGGTCAACTTCTTGGTCGAGGATCGCCCCGTAGCCCTGTGCGACTGGGGTCAAGTCGGCGGCGCGCTCACCCTCAAGATCACCGAACTCAACACGGAAAACCTGCAGTAATCCCCGACTGCACCCAACCCAAGCAATGCCATGGCAGACCAAGCAAACAACCTAGAACAAGCCGTCGACCAAGCCGTCGAGTCCGTCGCAGATCAGCTCGGCCAACTCACGGACGGCGTCGTCACCGGCGATCCTATCGGTCTCGAGAACTTGCTCGACGTTCCGGTCAGTATCACCGTGCTCATCGGAACCACGCGCATGTCCCTGGGTGACCTGGTCGCACTCGGCCCAGGATCCTTGATCCCACTGGACCGCGAAGCCCACGAACCCGCCGACATCCTGGTCAATGGACGGGTAATCGCCCGCGGCGAAGTCGTCACCATCGACAACACCTACGGGGTGCGTATCTCGCACCTGGACAAGGACCTGTAGGACCTGGCCAACCCCCAAAACAAAGGCACCCTGCGGATCATCCGCAGGGTGCCTTTTTTGTGGAGCTTGAACCAGCCAGTGGGGGAGGCGCCTATCTCAACTCTCGATCCAACACCGTTTGAAGTTCCGACTTTCGGATCGTGCGCTCCAGCAGGTCCAGGTTGTCCCAATCGGTCGGCTCCCTATCCAGCTCCTCGAGCATGGAGCCCAGCTCCGGGTTGACGCGCTTCAATGCACCCAGGTCTGATCCGGCTTCGAGCTTTTGCATACGGGCGCCCAGGCGTAGCACCTCCGCGTCCACCAAAACGAGCACTTGCTCGGACTTCTCCACGGCTTTCAGGATTTTCGCCAGCAACGTGGTCTTGGGATGCTCCAAGAGTGCGTCATCGGTCAGCCCGGACCCTTTTAGCTCGCGGCGCAACTCTGCGCGGCGCTGGACAAGATCGTCCAGCCGTTCACGGATCAGGGTTTGCTGGTCCTGGAAGGATTCCAACTCCACGCGGGTTTGAACCAGCTCGCTTTGCACGAAATCCGGTCCGTAGGCGTAGTACAGTTTTTTTGCAGGTTCTGCAGCGACGGCAACCGCCAGGATCAATCCTACGACGGCATAGGGGACCGTTCCGCTGCCTTCGCTCACCAGTACGCGCTTCACCGGCCATAGGAATAGGACCCCCAGGCAAAGCCGTAGAGCTCCCCACAGCCCGCCCACGTCATCCTTCACCAGAATTGTAAGAACCACGGCCGCCGCAATGCCAAATCCACAACCTAGGGAGTGCTTTTCGCCCTTCGAGAAAACGGCGCGCAACGCGATCACGCACAAGAGTGCCGCTCCGGCCAGGGCGGCAAAACGGAAATCAAAGGCGGCACGGTTGGGCATGGGGTCGACCGGAGGGAATCAGGGATGGGTGGGTTTGGCGATTGGGTTCGCGCAAAAAAGTCGGGGGCCGAAAGGGCCCCCGACCAAAATTGCGTCTAGCGCACAGGGAAACAGATTCGACTAGCTGTCCAGGTAGTCGAGGGTCTTTTGCTTGTCCTCTGCGGCGGCGGCGGCTTCGGCGGCCTTCTTCTGGGCGGCTTCTTCCATCTTGATGAAGTCATCCAGATCAATCACGGGGTCGGATCCCATGTTTGCAATGTCAGACGTCTTGGCGACCTGCTCGTTGACCTTGTCCAACCACATTTGCGATTCAGCGGTGAGCTCGTCAACCTTGAGGGTTTCACGCTTCGTTCCAATCTGCTGGAGTTCGCCTTCCAGTTTGGCGATTTGAGCTTTCAGCTTGGTCTGAGCCGCGGTGGCTTTGGCCAGTGCGCCATCCTGGCTGGCGATCATCGTCGTCAGGGAAGCCTTTTGATCCATCAACACTTTGACTTGCTTGACGAGATCCTCACGGCTGTACTCACGACTTTGAACCGTGACGGGCCAGGTTCCACCGGCTTCTGCCGCCTTGTAAGCGGTCTTGAAGGAAGCGGTCAAACCCGAGGCGATGTCCACGTTCTTTTGGTTCTCGTCGCGCTTGCTGCGCAGCTCGGTCATGGTGCCGTCGATCTTGGACTTGCTTTCTTCAAGGCCGGCCAAGGACTTCTGGATCTTGCCTTCGGCCATGTCGAGGAAGCCCGAGGGGTTCTTGCGAATGCTCTCTTCGCTCCAGTTGGTGACCTTGCCTTGAACTTCGGCGACCTTGTCTTGAAGTCCCGGGGACTCCTTGTAGACGATGAACACGATGGCCGCGAAAATGATGAAGGGGACGATGCGTTTCATGACGGTGGGTTCCGATGTAACAGTTGGGGGGAGTGGGCAGGCCCGCAAGGATTGCGGCACCTGGAGTGTCGGTCCCGCGCAAGATGAGAGTCTCTGCCGGGGAAGCTGGCGAACAGAATAGCCGCAGACCGGGGTGGGCGGCTAGGTACGAAATGCCCTTCCCTGTCAATCCAACAGAAGTGTCGGAATGCGACATCCCGACCCACTGCTAGATTCCAACCAACGCATCAGCCGCAGATCTATTCACACCCAGTTTGGGTGACGAAACGGTTAGGGGCGAGCCCGTCGCGGTAAGGTCCCCTCATTCAACGGAAAAGCTCGCAGCGCTGCCTTGGGCAGCGCTGCGAGCTATTTGAATGCGTCATTCCGACCCCTGTGGATCAGCCGAAGCGAGCCGCAGAGAAGAACTCGGGCGTGAAGGCGCTCACAGGTTCGTCCAGGATCATCTGAGCCATGCCTTCGCCGATCGACGGGGCCAGATGGAAATCGCTGCCGGAGAACCCGACCACGATAAAGAGGCCTTCAATGCCCTGCACGGGGCCGACGATGGGTCGGTGGTCGGTGCTTACAGCCGTGTAGTGTGCCAGTGAACCGGTCATCCCCATGTCCTTGTAGATGGGCATGCGATTGCCGAGTGACGAAACCGCCCATTCAAGGAATTCGGGCGAGGCCTGCTTGCTCAGGTTGTCCAAATCCTTGACCGAGTTGAATGCACTCAGACCCAAACGGCCCACTCGGGTTTGATCCGTGTGGGGCTCGCAGTGGGCGTGGAATCCGCTGGAGATATCGAGCAAAACGGGATGCGGAACCGGCTTGAGCTCGAGCGGGTCTTGCCTAAAGCGAGTTTCGATGTCCGCCACGGGGCCGTCGAAGAGATCCATGCCCTCTTCGCCCTGATTGACCTGGGGCATGTTGAGCACGCACTCCTCACTGCGCACCACGGAAAGAGGCAGGTCGATCCCCATCTTCTTGAGGATGGTGGCGGTCCAGGATCCCGTGGCCAAAACAACGTTGGGGGTCTCAAAGTAGCCCTGGCTGGTGTGCACTCCGCGCACCTTGCCGTTCTCGATTTCGATGTCCAGGTCCTGCACTCCCAGGCGGGTGGTGGCGCCACGGCCCCGGGCTAGGACGCCGAATGTCTTGATGGCCTTGGCCGGATTCACGTAACCGCCCTCGGCCTCAAAGCGCCCCACGGCGTCATCAGCCACCTCGATTCCGGGGCACAGCTGGCGAATTTCCGCGGCGTCCACGCGCCGGACCTTGATGCCGATAGAGGTCTGCATCTCAAGATCCGCGTCCATCTGGGCCAAGCCATCGGTATCCGAGGCGTTGACCACGCTCAAAACACCCGTACGGCGCAATCCAAGGGATCGCCCCGTTGTGCTCTGGATGTCGTGGTACAGACGAACCGCGTCCCGGGCCATGCCAGCGACTTCCCGGTCCGAATAGGACTGGTGCACGATCGCCCCCGCCCTTCCGGAGGAACCGGAGCCCAGCTGACCCTTCTCAATGAGAATTACGGGCTCTTTGAGGGGATCACAGCGACTCGCGACCTGCATTGCGATGCACGTACCCATGGCGCCCCCGCCAACGATCAAAACCTTGCCTTTCATGGATATCTCCGCCCTCGATGGGCTATCGCTCCCGACATGGGAGGGGGCACAGTGTACTTCCCCCAACCCCGCGCTAGAAGCCAAGAAATCCTGCGGCTCGGATCAAGACCCGATGAATGGTCCTGGTTTGAGGCCCCCAAAAAAGGGGGTCCCGGACATGGCGCCGGCCGGGGAGAGGGGATTCCCGATGGACGGAGCCGGTGGAGCCCGGGACCTTGACCCTGTTTCCGAAAGGTGGGGGTAGATGGGGGCGAAAAATACTGAGAAACTGTCGGCCGCTCCGAAATCCCGCTGGCCGATGGCCCCCGACCCCATGACCTCACCCCTCACCGAACGCAAAACGCGCCCCATCCAGGTCGGCAAGCTGACCATGGGAGGGGGGGGAATCACCGTGCAGAGCATGGCCGCCACCCGCACCCAGGACCTGGAGGCCACCCTCCGGCAGATTCAAATCCTGGAGGCCGCCGGAGCCGACCTGATCCGCATCGCCGTGGACAGCAAGGCGGACGTGGCAGCGCTCGAAGAGCTCAGCCGGGCCACCGACGTGCCCATTTCCGTGGACCTGCAGGAAAACTACCGACTGGCCGACGCCGTGGGACCCTTCGTTCAGAAAGTGCGCTACAACCCCGGCCACTTGCACCACCACGAAAAAGACAAGAGCGCCCGGGAAAAAGCCCACTGGATCGCCGGCATCGCCACCAAACACAACATGGCCATTCGCATCGGGTGCAACGCGGGTTCCTTGGCCCCCGAATACAGTGAGCGCTACGGCGATGATGACGTGACCGCCCTGGTCGAGCAAGCCAAGGACCACTGCGCCTACCTGGACGAAGTGGGGTTTGTGAATTACCTGGTCTCTATCAAGGACTCCGATCCGCGCCTGGTCATCGAGGCCAACGAACGGTTCGCCGCCGCCCGACCGGACGTGCCCTTGCACCTGGGCGTGACCGAAGCCGGAATGCCGCCCGATGGCATCATCAAGACCCGCATTGCCTTCGAGCAACTGATCTCCCAGGGCATCGGTGACACGATTCGGGTTTCCCTGACCGTACCCTTCGAAAACAAGGGTCAAGAAATCGAAGTGGGCCGCCAATTGCTCACCGACATCTCCGAAGGACGTTTCCGCTCGGTCCCCAAGGGCTTCTTCGACGGTCTGAACATCATCGCCTGCCCATCCTGCAGCCGGGTGGAGAATGAAAAGTTCATCGAGCTCGCCGAGCAAGTCAAAGAAGCCACCGAATACGCAGCAAAGCACGACGTGACCATCGCGGTCATGGGATGCCGGGTCAACGGACCTGGCGAAACCGATGACGCGGACCTGGGTCTTTGGTGCGGCCCCACAACCGTGAACCTCAAGAAGGGTCCCGAACCCCTGGGAAGCTACCCCTACGACGAGGTCCTACCCGTCCTGCTCAGCGAGCTTGAAAAGATCATCGCGTCCTAACCGGTCCGCGCTAAAGGCTGCAATGGCCCACGATTCGCCCAGCCCATTCGGGGCAACTGCCGACCAGGATTCCGTGGGCTTGGACCCCAGCAAAGCAAGCGGGAAAACTCACTTGACCCGGTTCTGCTAATTGGCGCAGCTCACGGGATTGGCTCCCAAGGTCTCCACCAAGACCTGGGGTGAGATTTCCAAAAGGTAACCCCTGCGGCCCCCGTTGAGCAGGATTTGATCCAACCCCAGAATGGTCGCTTCCACGTGGATCGGGATGGCTTTGAGAAGCCCGAAGGGGGAGGTCCCGCCCACCTGGTAGCGCGTGTGCTTTTGCGCCTCGGCAGGATCGCAAGGCGTCACACTCTTGGTCCCGAGGTCCCGGGCCAAATTCTTGGT
>JARGOW010000601.1 GCA_029212955.1 Planctomycetota bacterium
TCCCGCGAGCTTGGCGTCGGCCATCATGGTCTGGACCTGGGCGGCTAGGCGCTCGCGCACGGACTTGCGCGCTTCCCCACTCACCTCCAACTCGGAGGTCACCCGTGTGCCCCGCCCCCGCGCCGTGTGCACCAGCCCGCTGGCTTGCAGCACCCGATAGGCCCGGGAAACCGTATTCCAGTTCACTCCTAAATCCATGGCCAACTGACGGACAGGCGGCAATTCCGCCCCGGCCTCCACCTGGCCGGAGGCGATGGCGCTGCGAATCCCCCGCACGATCTGGTCGACCAAGGGCTCTTCTGAATCCAAGTTCACGGTTAGCATGAACTCAAAGTATCACACGATGCTACTTTCGCAAGGGGGCCAGCCACTTTTGGGGAGGATGGGGCCTTTAAGCGATGTAGGGGCGTGGAAGGTGGGAATATGGAAAGCGGACCTTTTTGCGACCCGTATCGGATCCCGGACTCGAGGGGTGCGGTTCCAAGAGCCCTGCAAAGTGCAGTTGCGGGTCCAGCGCCGTATGCCCCTTTCGTGCGAGGGCCCCCGCAAGCTACCCTGCACCCATGCCCCAAGACCCCAACGTGGCCAAAACCCGCTTCATCTGGCGCCGTGGAGTTCTTGGGGTCGGCCTGGGCGCCGGCCTCCCCTGGCTCATAGCCATGTGGATCTCGGACCGCATGTTGCCCTGGCCTTGGATGGTGGGAATCCTTATCGCCTTCCCCTTAGTCGGCTACCTCTGGGCAGCACGCATGTGGAAGCAGGGCCGGGGCTAGGCGGCAGGATCGGTCGGTCCGCCCACGTGCGCCTATTGCCCCATACCCTTCAGGATGTTCACGTCCAAGCGGCCATTCTTGACTCCATCGATGGCATCCAATTCGGAGATAGCTTCGCGGACTTCTGCGCGGGTGACGAGTCCTTTTTCGTCGACCTTCTGAATGAGGGTTCCAAGCAGTAGCGCCATATAACCCACATCATCCTCCAGCGAATCGACGCGCTTGTTGATGTCGGAACGATTGCGAATCGACCGACGTTCCCGCCGCTGCGTACGGCGCGCAAGGCTACGAAGATGGGCGGCTTGAGCCTGTTCAGGAAAGAACCAATCGAAGAATTCCATGGGGGCGGGTGGGCTAGAGAATGGGGGTTGGGTGGGAGGGTGGGGGCTGGCAGGCACGCTCGGGAGAGGTCTTGATCGCGATGTGCCTACAGACCTTTTGTTAGCACAATTGTAACTTCACGTGTCCCTTCATTGGCTGGGGCGACGAAGCTCTGTTCCCCTTTGACTCGCCAGGCCCTTCCCGCTTTGTCCTTAACGAAGCCACTCACGTTGTAACGGGAACCAGGTAGTACGGACGGGAGCAAACGGCCCTTCAGGACGTGCCCGGCTATGTAATCAGAATTGTTTGGGACGGAGTCCGGCACGAATCGGATATCGGACGCGGGTGAGTCCTCCTTCCAATGAACTTGGTTCCCGTTGGTGTCGACGCAATTCAATTGAAAGCGTGAAGTGGAGAGGGTCCAGCTCCCAGGTTGGTCGGGTTCCGGGCGGAATTTTTCATCCAGGAGGAACCAGGGGTTGCGGAACCCGTGCGTACCGAACTCTTTGACAAGCACGGCGAAGTTCGAGTCGCTTGGGAGATTGATAGTGAACTGTCCTAAGGCGTCCAAAGGGGCTTCGTACACATCATGTAGGCCTCGGAGCGAGACGAAACGAACGGTGGCCTTGCCTAACTCCCGACCCTCCACTTGGATTTGGCCGGTCCAATGCATTCCCTTACCGAAGGGACCTAGCCGTATGTCGGTTGTTTTACCTGGCGCTACGACGACGGATTCGGACCAGCCGGGTCTGTGGCGGGAGTTGTTCTTGGGAATCGCGGTGAATTGGACCTGGTAAGTCCCGGCGGGCATATCATCGAGCCGAAACAGTCCCCGACTGCTAATCGGAACCTCTTGAATCACGGGGCCTTCTCCTCTGATTTGGCCAGAACCAGTATGCCACTCCATATCGACCATGCCGTGGATTGCGCCGGGGGGATGACAGGGGATCACATAGTCGATTCGTCGTTCGCCAGGGCTCAAGTCGAGTCTTATGAGGTTGGCCTTGGGATCGCCCCGCCCGCTGGTGAACTTCACCGTGCAGGGACCGGCGGTGATGTTGGGGATTGTGAATTCCCCAGGCTTACCCGGATTCAGATAGGAGGTAAAGACCTCCCCGGTGTCCGTGTGCCTGACCTCGACGCGTCCATTCTCCAAACCTTGACCTGAGGAATCGATGACCCTTCCTTCCAGGACTGCGTGGCGGGCGATGGCGAATTTCAAGTCCGTGTCGCCGGATCGAACAGGGCTCACCCACGCCTGTGTGTGATTCTTTGAGGTGATGCGCAGGCCCCATTCCCCATTGGATAAATTGGGTAGACGGAACTGTCCTGCGGTCTTGCGAAATCTCTTGCTCTGGGCTGGGGATTCTCTAGCAATGTCCGAGTCAAATCGAATTCTTCGATTGTCCTTGGGCGGCGCAGTACCCGTGCTGTAAATCGCGATTTTGAAGTCATCCAGAGGCGTGCCGCGGTCGTCCGTGACCAAGCCCGATAAGCCACCTCCGTGCCCCAGCTCGAGCCGCAAGTCACCAGCGCCCATCACGATGCCAGTGAAGTGC
>JARGOW010000602.1 GCA_029212955.1 Planctomycetota bacterium
AACAGGGCGATCGGCAGTAGGAGGTTCCACATGGCCCCAGTTATAGCTTTTGGCGCGCGACCATGCCGGGAGGATCGCCCCGGCCCTGTAACATCTTTGCTGCCCCCAGGGCTCCCCCGGTTTGCATAGATCCCGAACCTCGGGCAAAATGCCCGGGTTGGCAGCTCCCCCCTGCCCCGCTTCCCCTTCCAATACCCCCCATGCGCAAACTTCCTCTCCTGCGGGCCCTTTCGTTGGCCATCGTGGCCTTACTCCTCCCGCCGACCGTGCTCGCACAGGAAACGGAATCCACCGAGCCCGCCGCTGAGGTCGCCGCTGAGCCGGAAGCGGAACCCAAGAGCGAGCTTCAGGTTTGGTTTGAGGAAATCGCGGTTGGCCAGTTTGATTCCCAGGCCTTCGTAGCGCCCGCTGCCAAGAAAGTGGCAGGAGAAGAGAAGGAAAAAACCATCGAGGAGAAAATCGATGGCGCCATGGGTTCCGCCCTCAGCGTCATCGGAGCCGTATTCTTCTACGACCTCGGCGGAAACACGAGCGTTTTGGATTTGACGGAAGCGGACCTGGCGAGCAAGGAGAGTCTGACCGCAGCTATGGGCCGCGCCACGGCACTTGCCACCGAAGACGGCATCAACACCGGCAATTCCAAAGTCACACTCTCGACCGCCGGCGATTTCCCAACGATCTCCGTGTACTCGTCGGGCATCCCCCTCGCTGTTCTCTGGCTCGTCCTGGGTGCGATTTTCTTCACCATTCGCATGGGCTTCATCCAATTGCGAGCCCTGCGTCACTCGATCGCCGTCACGCGCGGTAAGTTCGATAACCCTGACGACGAAGGCGAGGTCAGCCACTTCCAAGCCCTCACCGCAGCGCTGTCCGCCACGGTGGGTCTGGGCAACATTGCCGGTGTGGCGATCGCCATCTCAATCGGTGGACCCGGCGCGACGGTCTGGATGATCTTCGCTGGATTCCTCGGCATGGCCTCCAAGTTCACGGAGTGTACGTTGGGTCAAATGTACCGCAAGCAGCGCCCGGACGGGCACGTGATGGGCGGTGCGATGTACTACCTTTCGGACGGTTTCAAAGAGATGGGTTTTGGGGGATTGGGGCGCTTCCTCGCCGTGTTCTTCGCGATTCTCTGTGTCGGTGGCTCCCTCGCGGGTGGCAACTCGTTCCAAGTGAACCAGTCCTTGGGTGCCCTGTCCGAGACCTTTGACTTCTTCAACAAGGACGCCGGTAACAACTGGATCTACGGATTGGTCATGACCACCATGGTGGCCGCGGTCATCCTGGGTGGCCTCAAGCGCATCGCTCAAACCGCTGAAAAAATCGTGCCGACCATGTGCGCTATCTACGTGGCCGCCTGCATGTTCGTCATCTTCGCCAGCTACGATCAAGTGCCCAATGCCCTTTCAACGATCATCACTGGAGCATTCAACCCCGCAGCCGGCTTCGGCGGCGCAATCGGCGTCCTGGTGGTTGGATTCAAGCGTGCCGCCTTCTCCAATGAAGCTGGTGTCGGTTCCGCCGCTATTGCCCACTCCGCAGCAAAGACCGAGTATCCAGTCCGTGAAGGAATCGTGGCTCTACTCGAGCCCCTTATCGACACGATCGTGATCTGCACCATGACCGCATTGGTCATCGTGATTACGGGCGCTTACTCCCCGGAGACCGCCAACGGACTCTTCGCCGACAACCTCAAGGATGCCAATGGCGCGGCCCTGACCTCGCAAGCGTTCGGATCCGTCATCAGCTGGTTCCCCTTTGTACTCTCGATCGCAGTCGTACTTTTCGCCTTCTCCACCATGATCTCATGGTCCTACTACGGAGAGCGGTGTTGGGTTTGGTTGTTCGGCGAAAGTAGTTCGATCTTCTACAAGATCATGTTCCTGGTCGCCTGTTTCCTGGGTTCCATCACATCGGCCACCAACGTGCTCAACTTCGGTGACCTGATGATCCTTGGCATGGCCTTCCCCAACGTGTTCGGCTTGATATTCCTCTCCGGCAAGGCAAAGCACGCCCTGAACGAGTACTGGGCCAAGTACCAGGCGGGTGAATTCCCGGTCGTCGAAAAGGAATAGGGACTCGCCCACCATCCCCATGCGCTATCGCCTCATAACCGCGGCCCTGCTCAGCCTGGGCTTGGCCAGCTCGGACGCCCTGCTCGCCGTCACTTCGACTGCGAGTGCGGCGGCCCAGCGGTCTTCGCGTCGCTCCCAAAAAAGTGTTCGCCCCCAGGGAACGGATGGACGCCAGGGATTGGCTCCCAGGCCGGAGAAAGCCGACGATGAACTCGGTCTGGCACCCAAGCTCGAGGCTGCCGACGAATACCAACTGGACTTGTGGTTCAAGAACTGCGACCCCGATTCGAACAACTGGATCAGCTACTACGAGGCCAAGTACGCGCTCGGATTCGGACGCAGCCTGTTCCGTAGTTTCGATGAGGATCAGGACGGTCGCATCGAAAAAAAGGAATTCATCGCGTACTACGAGCACGCCATCAAGCGCAACCAATTCCGACGCCCCAAGATCCGGAACAAACCCGTTCCCCCCGAGCGCACCGCAGAGCAACTCATGTTGGCCTACGACGCGGATCTGAACTCGGGTATTTCCCTCACGGAATCCGCCCGACTCCTGGACGATTACAGCCGGGTCAAA
>JARGOW010000603.1 GCA_029212955.1 Planctomycetota bacterium
ACGCCTTGGAAGTGGAGGTTGAGATCGAAGAGCTCGCTGACTTGCTCGGCAGTGAATTGGGATTGCCGCGCATCGAACCCCGGGGTGACAAGCAGCTCATGGTGGAAGGCGGCCGCTACACGGGGATTCGGACCCAGGGACCCAACTCCCTACGGATCCACCGTAGAACCTTCCGACAAGCGTTGAAGCGTACCATCGCGTCCGGTGCTTGGGATCCCTTGGACAGCCGGGTGATTCCCATCGAGGCGGACGGCAGATTCCGGGCGGAGCGCAGCCACCCCAAACCCCAGTCCTCCGCCGTTCTGATCCACATGATGGACGTGTCCGGTTCCATGGGTCGGGAGCAGAAGGACATGGTGCGCCTTCAGGCCTTTTGGCTCGATACCTGGCTGCGCAGCCAGTATGAAAACCTGGAGGTGGTTTACATGGTGCACGATGCCGAAGCCAAACTCGTGGATCACGACACGTTCTTTCACCTGCGTGAATCGGGTGGGACCAAAATCTCATCGGCCTACCGCCTGTGCCGTGATTTGATCCGCGACTCCTATCCTCCGGCCCACTGGAACATTTACCCCTTCCACTATTCGGACGGGGACAATTGGAGCGCACGGGATACAAAGGAGTGCCTGCGCCTTTTGGATGAAGATATCCTGCCCCACGTCAACCAATTCGCCTACAGCCAGGTGAAGAGCGTCTACGGCTCCGGGCAGTTCAAGGGGGATTTGGATCGGACCTTCGGCGGAACCGAGCACGTGGTCAGCGTCGATGTGGAAAACCGCCACGGTGTCCCCGCCGCCCTGCGGGACTTCTTGCAAGGGGGTCGCTAGTGGTACGTGGAATTTCACTGACTCCCGAGCAAATGGACTGGGCCCGGCGCATCGAGCAAGTGGCTCTGGATGGGGGATTGAGTTTTTTCGAGGTGGTGTTCGAGTCCCTGCCCGCCTGCGACGTCAATGCCATGGCCGCCTATGGGGGCTTTGCCGAGCGCTATGCTTCCTGGCGGTTTGGTATGGACTTTGAACGCCTGCAGAAGGGTTACAGCCACGGGTTTTCCAAAATCTACGAGCTGGTGATCAACGGGGATCCCACCCAAGCCTATCTGGTGTCCAGCAATTCCCTGATGGAGCAGAAGTTGGTCATGGCCCACGTGTTTGGCCACGCGGACTTCTTCATGAACAACATTTGGTTCGCAGCCACGGAGCGACATATGGCATCGCGGATGGCAGACCATGCGGAGCGCCTGTCCATCCACTCGGAGCAGCACGGCAAGGAAACCGTGGAGCGTTTCATGGACCAGGCCCTGGCCTTGGACTCCTTGCTGGATCCCTACCTGCCCCAGCGGAGGAGTTGGGCTGGTGACCAAACCCAAAATTCGAGGCATGATCTTCTCGGGTTTCTGGAACGTCGTGCCCCGCTGCGGGACTGGCAGCGGGAATGCCTATCGGTGGTTCGAGATGAGGCCTACTATTTCCTGCCCCAGCGGCAAACCAAAATCATCAATGAGGGCTGGGCGTGCTATTGGCATTGCCGCATTCTGACCGGTGGAATTCTGGACGGGTCGGAAATCGTGGACTTTGCAGAATGCCACGCGGGCGCCACGGCTAGCTCCGGGGGACGTTGGAATCCCTACAAACTTGGCTTGGAACTTTTTAGGCATGCGGAGAGGGTCGGTATGGATTTGTTCGAGCTGCGCCGAATGCACAACGACCTCTCCTTTGTGGATGATTTGGCCGACGCGGAGTTTGCCAAGGGCAGTACGTACTTTCAGGAGCGGGCCCAGTCCGGCCAGGATTGGAAGGCGGCAAAGGAGGAGCTTCTCCTGGGTCTCACCTGGTGTGGCGGACCTCAAATCGAAATCACGGATTTGGGGGTGGAAGTGGGCGAGGAACTTGTGTTGCACCACAAGCACGACGGCCGCGATTTGCACGAGGGGGAGGCCGGTCCGCTCCTGGAGCAATTGGCCAGCCTGTGGGGTGCTCCGGTGAGCTTGCGGACCCAATTGGATGGGGCGGACGTGATCTGGGAGGCCAAGGGGAAAACCGGGATCCCAGAAAGCGCCTGATTGGAGTCGCTTGAAAACTAAGTCTGGAGATCGCGGTTCAAGCACCGGATACTGCGGGTATGGCCATCCAACACGAACTGTCCTGGTCCGCGTCCCGGGCGGGTACCTTTGATTCCTGCAAGCGGCGCTACTACTTCGATTACTACCTGTCGTGGCTTGGGTGGGGAAACAATGCGGCGGCTCCGCGGAGGGAAGCGTATCTGCTCAAGAAAATGACGCGCATGCCCATGCTTGCGGGCGATCTGGTCCACCAGGCCATCGAGGCTTGGCTGAAGGAGCGCCAAAAGGGCCGGACCATGACGCGCGAGGCCATGATGGACTTCGTGGTGGACAACCTTCGGGAGGGCTACAAAACTTCGCGCAACGGTACCTGGAAGTCGAGGCCCTCCAAGCTCATTCACCTGGCGGAGCATCACTTCAAGGAGCCCTGCATCGAGGAGAAGGATGGCAGCGCCGGGGACTACGGCAAGCGCTACATAGAACGCATGCAGCAGTCCCTCGACAACTTTCTGGACAGTCCGGCCTTGGCGCCCGCCCGGGAGGCGGATCCCGCCGGCTATCTGGCATGCGAAGAGATGTCGACC
>JARGOW010000604.1 GCA_029212955.1 Planctomycetota bacterium
ACGGGTTCGCCCCAGAGCACGGAGCGTCCGCGGGACCTCCAAGCCTCCGCGTTGATCCAAACCATCGCCCAATTGGACCGTGCTGTTCTGGCACCCATCGAATAGGTGGGAGACGCCATGGCGAACATCGTCTCACCGTTGCGCTTGATCGGCTGCAGGGATGCGTATTCGAGGGACCACTCGCGCTTGGTTTCTCCACCGCGCATGACTCCCCGATCGGTTGTGATGAGGAAGTCGTCCAGGTTGGCCACCAATCGCTCGGTTTCCAGGTAGAGATCTTCCAAATCCACGCGCACGCGTTTCATGGAGGAGCCCGTCAACGTTATGGACGAAGGAAGCACGACCAATCGCTCGCCGCGGGCACGGGCTAATCCACCATAAACCAGATCGAATCCATCCGTCGCACGAAGTTCCTCCATGGACTGCAGCGCGGCCTGGCCGTCCGCGACCGCCAGCAAATCCCCATTGAGCTGCAAGTGTTCGGTTTGCAAAACAACCGGCACCCCACCCAAGTCGGTACCCTTAACAAACACCCCGCCGCTGAAGTCCATGGACCCTGGCGTCACCACCACATGTCCGGCGCGGAACAGACTGTCCTGGCCCATTTGTTCGCCACCCTCGCCCACGGGAAGAATCGACAAACCCACGGTGAGCTCGGGATTGTCCGCCTCCATACGCAATTCAGAAACCATCAGCTTGGAGGCGCTGACCCGGAAGGGCAAACTGGTTTGCGGCATCATTCCAGTCGCGACAATGACTTCACCTTCGTGGGGTTCCACGTGGAAACTCTGGTCCTTCCCTTCAAACAAAAGTGACTTTCCAGAAGCTTCAAAGCGGCGCTCGCCGCTTTCCGAGTACGAGAACCCCCCGTCTGCGCGCAACAACTGAACTTCTGATTTGCGCTCATCCTCGACCACCAACACGTGCCCATCGATCGCCAAATTCTTGGTTTGAAGGGTCATGGTTTGACCCTCAGCCTGGCGGGTCAAGTCCGTCACATCTTCGGCCCTCACAGAGAACACATTCTGGTTGAAGCCCTGAACGTCGCCCTTGGGGCCGGTCAAGGTTTCGAGGGGGCCCTGTCCATTTAGGTGAAGGTCATGGCATTCCAAAACCATGCGTTCGTCCTCGGCGACCTCCCAATCAAAGCGGGTCGGCCCCGCTGAAAAGATTCTGAAACCAGAAAGCTCGTCGAGGAAGCGATCCAAATTCAAAGTCAACCGTTCCGAGTGGTGCCGCAAGCGTCCCTGTCGCGTCAAAAGGTCCGTCTCAACCTGACCGATGCACATAACCTGATCCGGCTCCAATCGCAATTCGACCGCGGTCAACGTTCCTGAGACTACGTCTTTGGCGAGCGCCAAGCCGGAGATCAATTCGATTTGCGCGGGACGTTCGTTGCTGCCGAACAGGTTGAGTCGATCGCCTTCGAGAGCCTGAATGCGTTCGCATTGGACCGAGCCGATCGGGTTCTGAACCACGACCTGCCCCCAGGCGCGGAAAGTTTGTGTGGCCCAGTTCAAATCACGCAGCTCGGCGGCGCGAATCTCCAGGGGAGTCTTGCCGGTTCGAGTTGTATGCACCCCCGATGCCTGGGGGAAGCTCCAAAGCTCTCCCTGCACTTGGAGCAAGGCTCCTTGATCCGCGGAGAAATCCAAGTTGCCATGGCTCTCGTCGTACATGCGCGCGGTGGTCTTGCCCTCGCAAGCCACATCCACCACCCTTTGTTCCGCCGACCAAACGATCGAGTCCAGGGCGTCGGTTCGCAACCATGCCTCCCCCTGCTCGATGTGCACGTGGCCGCGGGCTTCAAAGGTGCCCGATTCGTGGAGCCGGTCCACCCAGAGGCTTAAGTTTTCTCGGAAGGTGACCTTCAGGGGTTGTTCCTCGCTGGGGAACACAATGGATCCGCCCCCGCGCAGTTCCAATTCAGCTTGCTCTGAACTTCCTTCCGTATTCTCGGCATGAACGATCATGGGGCCCGATCCGCGCACTTCCACTTTCGAATCGTCCGCGGCGCCTTCGCTGAACTCCAATTCAGCCTTGGGGTTGTTGGCGATGTGGAGGTCCAACAACTCTCCGTCCTCCTGGCGTACCAACCGAACACCGCTGCCGGAAAACAAGTTGTTTCCCCGTAGGGCTTTGACCGTTCCGGTCGTATCGAGGCGATCCAAGACAAACTCACCCAGCAGATTTCGGCTCGCTTGCAAGGCCAAACCACGGGACTCCACGGTCCAGTTGTTCTTGCCCGTCAGCGCCAGCTTTCCGCCACCCAATACCCGCAGTTGAAACTGCTCCGCCGAACCTTGTTCGGTGTGGCTCACGTGCAGCGGTGTGCCCTTCTCCGTGGAGAAGTGCATCGTTTCGCCATCCTCGGTCTGGAATTTGAAATCACCACCTCCGATGAAGTCCACCTGTCCGCTGGCGCGGTCCATGGTTAGGTTCCAGCCCTTCGCGATCAGGCCTTCGCCGATCAGCTCGACCGGATCCTCGCCTTCCGCCACATAACGCATCAAGTCCGCACTGGACCGCATGTTTGGCGCGGTCAGGTGGAAGGGCGCTAAAGGATGATCGGTCTGCACGTCCACCCGAACCCCGCGCATCTCCAAATCGTTGTTTCCGCCGATGCTCTGCACACCTCCGCCC
>JARGOW010000605.1:0-1219 GCA_029212955.1 Planctomycetota bacterium
GTCGGTCGGGAGCACTCGCACCGCATTGGCTCAACCAACCTCCCTAACGGCACCAACGGCCTACGCATCATCTGGTTCAACAGCAACATTGCTCCAGAAGGGTGGGAGGAGAGTTGTTCCTCGCCGAAGGGCAAACCCACCTAAGCGGACCCCAAAAAAAGCGTCAAAGAAGAGCGCTGCAAACCGGAAGGGCACTGCAGCCCGTAAGAAAGGGCTCCGACTGAAAGCGCGTACACGTTTGCTCAAATCAAAGGCGACGCGAACAGTCAAGGGAGTTAAGTCCCGTGCCCAGAATGCGGCGAAGAAAATCCGTTCAGCGCCACGGCGCGGGAAAGTGGCCTCGAGCAAGAGGATTCCTCTCTCCGCGGCAAACTTGAATACAACAGGTGCGTTCAATCGTGCTGTGCACAAAAAACCAAGTACGGCAAGTACGGTGGGCCCGTTCAATAAGGCCGCAGGCGGACTCTCTCGGAAGTTCAATCACGCTGCTGAATCAAAATATGGTCCCGCTCACGGGGGGCTTTCCGCAAGGAAGCTCGTCGTAGGTAAGACCATGCGGAATGAGTTTTCAAGGGTTTATACAGCTGGGGGGAAGAATGCGACAGAGGGGAGCTTTCTTGTCAGGACCAAGCATATCAAGGGCCTCACTCCGGCCCAGATTAAGACGAAGCTACAACTGAAGAAAGAGCCCACGCACATTCAAAAGGCAACCGTTCGTGCGGGGGACAAGCTGATCAGTAGTAGAGTGAAGAGGCAGTACTTTGGAGACAAACCAGGCAAGAAGGCGTACCAGTATCAATTACAAAATGCTCGCGACTTTGGGCGAGGCAAGCGAATCTGGCCGAACGGCAAGGTCGGTGTCTCGGGGGGAGTGCGGTATAGAGCTTCTCAGGCCTATTCGAAAGTGAAGGAGAGAATGAAACTCCGTAAGAAGGCAGGGGAACAACCCCGGCGCGCCATGCGTACGCGGAATCTTCGGATGCTTAATTTTCGGACTGGAAAGCGTATCGAGTAGATGCGTGGACCTACTCAGCAAAGTGGTTTCAGATCGCCAAACTGGCTTGTGCAATTGGCCTTGATTCTGTGAATCGACTGGTTGTTGACCGTATTCCTTTGGCAAGGGGTCACTCCGCTAAGCAATGGCCGTGCGAATTCTACGCTGATGGGGTCCAACACCAGGGACCTACGAAGCTAACGCAAGTGGCATCGCGGATGGTAG
>JARGOW010000605.1:1229-2636 GCA_029212955.1 Planctomycetota bacterium
ATCTCACCTGAACCGTGAGTGCGCGAGAAACCGCTGAAACGCCCAAATTGTCAGCGCCATGGGCTCATCCTGCCTCTAGTCCAAGCGATTCCGGTTCAGGTTGCAGGCCAGTGAAGCTATGCGGGGTAGTGGACACGTACAGTTTGGCGGGAATTGAAGTCGAAGATTCGATCGGCAGATACACTGGCAAATGATACTTGCCGTGATCATGCCACTCCGAGCAGGTCTTTCCACTCGGAGTGGATTGGTTTTAGAACTCCGCTTCCTACCCAAAGTTCAGCCCCTTCGAAATCGGCCAGGGCATACAACGATTGGGCGACCCTAAGGGACAACGCCATGTCGTGGGGGATGCGTCGCTCTTCGAACGCTTCCGCTAGGAATGGCCCATGCCGGGCATTTCGCTTGATCCAATTCTCAAGGTGATGGCATCCTGCGAGCAAGTCGGACTTGCTCCTGTTGCAGGTAGGGTGGGCGAGGACAAAGTTGTGTCCTAGATCACGACGGTACTTGGACCACGGCAAGAAATGGTCGACGGCGACTTTTCGGCCCAGGGGTTCCGTGCAGTAGAAGCAAGCGTCGCCCTGCACTTCGAATAGGGGGGAGCGGAGTGCCGCCAAGGCATTGCGTGAGTCTGGAAACAAGAAGGACTCCACCTGCGATGGGGCTCCCAATATTTTGGGATTGCACCTCAGCACATGTCGCATCCAGCCCGCACGGGCGAGTTCTTCTACCAATGGAGCGAAGTGGGAAAAGCACCTAGCAATCCCAGGTTCAAACCTGATTTTGAAGCGCGTCCGACCAGGTCGATACAAAGTGGTCAGGGGTTCCTTACTGGATCGAACGACTTGAAGTCGCCACAGCGGATTGACTGTGATGGTCTCTCGGATCCTTTGCAGAAGGCGTGCATGTGTCGATTCAGGCAAGGCGCGAATGGAGCCTCCACATTCGTGATAGGACTGATGAATGTCCTTGAGTATGCGCGGAGCCTGGCGATCTTCTTTTTGCCCCCGATCTTGGTGCAAGACTCCAATCATTGGAGAATGCAAGACGTCTTCATAGGTCGCTCCCGGTTCCCGGGTCGTAGAGGCGGGGGCAAAGGGTTGGGCTTGGGGCCAGTACAGATCGAGGAAGTGTGGGGCGAGTTCCGATACGTCTACCTCTCGATCCGATTCAAAGTTTGGGTTCTCCACGGCCCACCGGGCGAGGGAAATCAACAAGGCGAATTTGTAGGTCCCAACAAAATCACCTTCCAGCAACAACCGCTGCAGGTTGGTGACGAATTGTGAGTGGGTAGATTCCATGGGGTTTGGGTGGGAAGGGGCAAACTCAGCAATCCACGGTAGCGGCATCGTGGTTGGGAATCTGTCAGGAAGGCCGCTTGGGAGGTATTTGGGTGTTCATGATTGG
>JARGOW010000014.1:0-5188 GCA_029212955.1 Planctomycetota bacterium
CCCCCCCCCACTCCGTATCAGGGCAAATCGAACAAGGCCTTCGCGTTGTTGTCCGTGATGGTGGCCATGGCCCCTTCGTCCATGCCGCGTACCCGTGCCACTTCGCGCAATACATGCACCACGTAGGCGGGTTCGTTGCGTTTTCCGCGGTAGCCCTGGGGGGCGAGGAAGGGACTGTCCGTTTCCACCAGGATACGATCCTCCGGAGTGAGCCGCGCCGCTTCGCGGTTGGCTTCGTTCTTGGGGTAGGTGACCACGCCTGAAAACGAAATGTGGAAACCCACATCCACATAGGCCTGCATTTCTTCCGCGCCCATGGTGAAGCAGTGCAGCACACCGCGCAGCCCGGGATAGTCGCGCACGCAACGCAGGGTGTCTTCGTGGGAGTCACGGCAGTGCACGATGATCGGCTTGTCGTGTTCGATGGCCTTTTCCAATTGCCATCGGAAGCACGCTTCTTGTATTTCCAGGGACGGGTTGTCCTGGTGGAAGAAGTCCAAGCCCGCTTCGCCGATGGCGACGCATTCGGGAAGCGCCATGAGTTCCGCCAGGGCCGCACGGCTCTCGGGCGAATCGTCCATGCTGTCGCTGGGGTGCATTCCAGCCGCAGAGTGCAGGTGGCCCCAGGCTTGGCTCAGCTCCACGGCTTCCTTAGAGGTGGCCAGGTTGGTGCCAGGAATCACGATGTGGTCGACGCCGGCAGCGAGCGCGTTGTCGATAACCTGTTCGCGATCCTGGTCGAAGCGCTTCCAGTACAGGTGCGCGTGGGAGTCGATGACCATGGAAAGCCTAGCGGCAGTTTTTTTGGATGAGGCTTTCGAGGAAGTGTGCCATGGCGATACTGGCTTCCTTCGAGAGCACATCGCGGAACAATTCGCAGGCACTTTCGCGGGGGAGCAGTGCTTCCAGGGACTGGGCGGCCATGCGGCGTAGATAGTCGTCGCCGGAGGACTCGATCAGGCAAACCTCCAAGGCGCGTTGTCCGATGACCTCATTGGGGAAGTCGCCGATCCGCTTGGCAGCCAGGTAGCGAGCGTTCGGCATCATGCGCAGGTTGGTGGCCACGTCCGCCAGCATGGAGACGGGGGATGTGTTGGCTTCCTTGCAAGCGTTGACCCAGCCGCGAACCAGGAACTCGTCATCCGGCATGGTCTTGGTGCGGTTCTCCCTGCGTTGCAGGAAGGGGGTGGCGATCTCCATGTAGCGCTCGGGGGCGATTTCGGCCAGGATCAAAGTGGCTTCGGTGCGGTCGCCGATTTCGATGCCATAGGTGACCATCATGGTGGCCATGAGAGCTTCGGCTTCCTTGGGGGCGGCCTTGCCGCCAACCCAGAGCAGGGCTCGGCGGACCAAATAGTCCTCCTCGTTGGCGCCGGTATAGGCTTGCAGGGCGGCGTGGCCGACCTCGGGTCCGGCGGCGATCAGCTCCTTATAGATGGCCCGCTGCTCGAAAATCTGCTGGTCGTGGTGGTCCGAGGTCAGTGTGGGGTCCAAAAGTCGGAAGACTTCCATGAGCTCCCCAACTTTTTTTCGGGCGTCTTCGCCCACCGGAGCGTCGAGCGGAATCCCGTAGGAATCCCGGGCCGGACCAGGGTTCTGGCCTTCGACCTGGGAAACGCCGGGGTCGGATTCGTTTCCCGGGTCCGCTTGGGCGGGCTTGTCGGGATTGCAGGCCACGAGGGCCAGGGGGATGAAAAAAGCCGTAGCGAGCTTTGAATGGCGCATCCAGAGGGTGGGGGTGGGGTGGTTTGGGCAGGGAGAAGGGCCCAAGGGGCTGCAGCAGGCCTGCAGGACCCCCGACCGGGGAGGGCTGGGGGGCAACTTGGCCTCTAGTGGGTTGTACAGGGGTGGTTACGTTCTTGCCCGGATCATTTTGCACCGGGCGTTTTCGCACGGCCAGCCCGGGTCCCGGTCTCGATCAAAACGTGCGGAAGGGGCTGGCGGATGGGTTCTGGCCCACTAGAATGTAGGCCACTACAGTCTGGCACCGCTTCCTTCTTGCGGCAAGCCACAAAGTCCCCCCAGCTGCCGCCCCCCCGAGCGGTCGGCTTCCTTTGTCTGGACATGAGAAAACTCCCCATCGCCCTTACCGCGTTCGCCGTATCACTCCTGGCTGCTTGCTCCTCTGGAGGAGAAGCCGGTGCCAACGGCGGAGCCCTATTCGTTCGGTCCTGTTCCCTGGGTTGCTCCGATGGTAGCAGCGGGTCACAGATCTCTTGCCAGGTGACCAACACCGTGCAGAACACGGAGATCTCCGTGCTCTTCACGGAGCCTGTGGACATCGCAACGGTTTCTGCCAGCTCCTTCCGCGTGGTCAACGTGGACAATGGTACGACCCCGGTGGGTGAGTACTTCCTGGACCCGGCCAACTCGCACCGCGTTGTGTACCGTCCAGCCCTGACCTTCGACCTGAACGGCAACCCGTCGTTCGGATTCGACCCGAACTCCGCCTATGGGATCACCATTCCTGGCGAGCTCCAGGGCGACTCAGGTCCTTTCATCCGCAGTGCCACGGGCAGGGCCAACCAAAGCCGCTTGCAGTGCACGATCCTGACCACGGACCAGGTGACCGACCCGGTCCCCGGTGAGCCGATCGTTGAGATCTACGCGTCCTACTACGAGCGCGACGGCATGGGCAACCTGACCGGCACCCTCAACGAAGTGGCCAATGCCTTTGGTTTCTTTGACCACTTCGGCACCGACGGTCTGGACGACAACCTGGTCAACGGTGGCGCCGAGGTTCGCGATGTTTCGCGCACCGGAACGGTCTATATGCTGTTCAAGGATGTGATGAACCCCGCCACCCTGGCGAACCCCATCACCCAAACCGCGCCCTTTGTGACCATTCGCACCGACCCCGACGGTGATCTGGCCGACGCTTCGGACCGCTTGCCCGCCGTGGCCGGTTCCTACCGTGTGTCCGTGGACACCGAGCGCTTGGAGACCCTTCTTTCCTTCACGCCGGCGACAAGCTTCCTTTCCGCCGGTGGTGGTGCACCTTTGAACCCCCGTCGCATGGCTGTGGACATTCCCACGGCTTGTTTGGACCTGGTCGGAAACTCGGCTCGCCCCGCCAATGGTGGTGGAGTGAGCGGTTTTGTGACCGAAGAAGGCATGGTGACGCCGATTGTGATCCCCAACGGTGGCGAAGGTTTTGTGAACAACGCTGGCGAGAACGGGACCGAATCGGGCGCGCTCTGGGGCCAAAACAACCGTTTGGCCACGGACCTGGGCGGGGGCTCGGGTCGCTTGGGTGAACTGGTCATCGGAGTGGGTGAAACCCTCACCCTGAACACCGATAGCCAAAACTTCCCCCTGGGCTTGGTCTCCAACGTGATTGGCAATGCCAACATGGCTGGCGACTTCCCCACGTCGATCTCCGTGACCGACGGTGTCTTCGAGTTCTCGAGCTTGACGATTCAACCCGGTGGCATCTTGAAGCTTGTGGGTGACAACCCGGCTCGCATCCTGGTTCGCGGCGAACTCGACATCACGGCTGGCGCCCTGGTGGATCTGAGCGGCGCGGGTGGCGGAGTCCACGACTCCACCACGGAACAGCCCGAGGTGGCCTTTGGTCCTGGATTCCCCGTGCCGCCCGCCGGTGCAGGTGCCGGTGGCTGGGGTGGAGATCGCTGGGACTTTGACCAGGTTGGAATCAACCCCAATGTATTCATCGCGATCGGCGGTGTGGACATCTCCGAAGCCGTCGCTGAAATCAACGATGGCCGCGATGGTGGTGGTCTTGGCGGAGGCGTTGGTTCGAGGGGCCTCGGTGGTCCGGCCACGCCCATGAACTTCCCCTCTGAAGATACCCTGGATTTGGCCCCCCTGGCCGGACTTGGATCCCACGGTGCGGGCGCAGCATTCCCCTTCACCAACACCTTCAACAGTGGCTTCCCCAACGGTTGTCACGTGCTCGCGATCGGAACCGCTGGTTCCGGTGGTGGGTATGCCATGGACGGTGGTGATGCGGTGAGTATCGCCCCCGATCCCAATTCCACTTTGCCCCTTGGCGCATTCAACGATGGCCAGGCCAACCCCGGTGGTGTGGCCCCCGCGCTGGTGATGCCGGACGAAGGCAACCTGAACTATGCGCAGCGGACTTTGGATTGGACCCAAGGATTCCTCCTTGGCGGCTCCGGTGGTGGAGGCGGTGGTTTGCACCCCTACGACACCCGAAGCAACCTGGGATTCAACCAATCCTGTCCCAACCCCCTGGATGACTCCATTTCCTATGCCGTGTGGCGTGACCACTCGGGTGGACGCGGTGGCGACGGTGGTGGTGCCCTGCACCTGGCCGCAGGCAAGCGCGTGCGCATCAATGGCATCATCGACCTGAGCGGTGGCGCTGGCCAATCCTCCACGGGTGGCAGTGCGGTTGACCCCGGACGCTTCGCCATGCCCGGCGGTGGTGGTTCCGGTGGAGCCCTTCGAGTTCAGGCCCCCGTGGTTCAGATCTCGCCCGTCGCTGGTCGCATCGCCGTGGACGGCGGTGCCGGTGGCGCAGGTAGCTGGTCTCCGACTGTCTTCGGTGGCGATGGTTCCATGGGCCTTGTGCGTATCGAGACCGGTGTGACCGTTTTGGCCCACGAGGATGCGGCACCCTCCATTTCCCCTTTCCTGGGCGATGGCATGGCTCCCTTCGACAACTTGGACAAGTCCTTGGACTTCCTGAGCGTGGATTCCGGTGGCTTCACCGCCCAAACCCAACGTCCCGACTCCATTTGTGCTTCGGTTTCCTGCTGGGTTGAGCTTCCCGGTGGATTCTCGACCGTGCAGTTCTCCGAGGACGACGTCATGGGCCCCGGTTGGGACATGGACGTGATCTGGCAGCCCGCTGCCATGGAAACCAACGAACCCTTCCGTGCCAGCAGCGCCACGTTTGGTGCTACCGGTTTCGAAGGAGCCTTCGGCAACATCCTTGGCGAAGCGGGACTTCCGGGATCGCCGATCGTGGTTCGTTTCCAAGGGGCACGCGTGGGTGCTGCCCTGGCAAACCCCTGCAACGTGGCCCTGTCCGGCGGATCCAGCGAAATCATTCCTGGTTCCCTTACGACTTGGGTGGATCACCCCGCAAAGCTCAACGGCTCCGGCGTGAACATCATTCGCTACACCATCATGTTCGACAACACGGACGATGCAGGCAATGGAGACACCCCCGGCCTGACTTTGGATTCGGTCAAAGGTG
>JARGOW010000014.1:5235-12062 GCA_029212955.1 Planctomycetota bacterium
CGGGCGACCCCTTTCTTTTTGCCCCCAGCATGCGCGCCTGCCCATCCAGTTCCCCATGGTGAACCCCGCACACGAATCGAACTCCCCGGATCGGAAAGTGCTCCTGGCCGATTGGATTGTGGGACCCGGGGGCCAGGTGCTTGGCGCTGGAGGAGTGGCCCTGGTTGGGGGCGCAATTGGGCGTGTGTTCGATTCCCACGGGGAGGCCAAGCGATGGGCGATGCGCAACGGAAGCTCGGTCGAAACCCTGGAATCGGGCGTGCTCGGACCCGGTTGGATCAATGCCCATTGCCATTTGGAGTTGACCGAGTTGGCGGGCAAGATTTCACCGGAGGGCGGTTTTCCTGGGTGGATCGCCGGTCTCATGGGGGCGAAAAGGGCCATGGATTTGCAGGACTATCGGCGGGGGGTCCAAGCAGGAGCCGAGCGCCTTCTGGCTGGAGGGACCACCTTCGTTGGGGACATCGACTCCCAGGGCGTGGGGGGCGGAGTGGAGTGCGCGATCCAAATGCTTGTGTACCGGGAAGCTTTGGACGCATTTCATCCGGGGCGTGCCGTTGCGGCCCTGGCGTCCGTCGAGTCGCCGCTGGAGCTAGGGGAGGGTCGCTTCGAAGGTTTGGCTCCCCACGCGTCCTTCACGGTATCCCCTGAGCTGATGGTCGGGATGGCCCGGCAGGCAAAAGAACGCGGATTGCCCCTTACCGTTCATTGGTCTGAAACCCAGGCGGAGGTCGAATGGTTGCGGTCAGGCGAAGGTCCACTCGCCAAAGTTCTGGGGCGTTCTCCGGGGTGTAGCGGGCTCGATATTTTGGAGAGCGCAGGGCTTCTATCGAGCCATGTGAGTTTGGTACATGGCAATTGGCCGGAACCAGGCGAGCCCCAGCGCATTTCGCGGGCGGGCGCCTGCCTGGTGCATTGCCCGGGCAGTCACGAATTCTTTGGCCGGGAGCCCTTTCCCATGGACTCCTACCTGGAGGCGGGGGTCTGTGTTGCCCTGGGCACCGATTCACAGGCCAGTAACTCGGATCTGGATATGGGAAGAGAGATCGCCCTGTTGCGTAACTCATTTCCTGGCTTGGGCGCTGAATTGGCGTTCACCATGGGGACCGAACACGGGGCCCGGGCCCTGGGGTGGTCGGAGCAGGTGGGCCGCATTGAACCGGGCCTACGGGCAGATTTGGTGCACTTTGAAGGCCAAGGCATGGCGCAGGGGGACGTTTTGGAGCGATTGACCACCGAAAACTTGCCTGCGGCCGGGGTATGGGTCGAAGGTAGGCGAGTGCATTAACCTGCCGGCACCTGAAAAAGGGTGGGTCCCTCCTGTCGAATGGGTGGGGTGTTTGCCCAACATGGCCTATCCCTTCCAGTTCCAATGCAGATTTCTGGCTTCGCGCCCGTGGCCTCCGCTTGGTTAGAATCCAAGCACCCAATCGGGACTCCCCAACCATGACCCAATCCACTCTTCCCATCGACTCAACCGCACTGGACCTGCTGGAGGCTGCCGATCGCATCCTGCTGACGGGCCACATTCGCCCGGATGGGGATTGCATTGGAGCCCAAGCGGCCCTGTACCCGCTACTCCAATCCATGGGCAAGCAGGTCTTCGTGGTCAACTCCCACGAGCCTGAGGTCCAATTCGACTACCTGCGCGGGGAGATTCCTTACGGCGTGATGGTCGATGGAAAATTGCCCGAGCACGACCTGGTCATCCTGATGGACTGCAGCGAGCTTTCACGCACGGGCGCCATGGCTGACATCCTTAAGGCTCTGCCCTGCAAGAAGATGGTGATCGATCACCACGTTCTTCCCGACGAGCCCTGGTGGGATGGCGCGATCGTCGACACGACGGCTTCCGCCACCGGGGTTTTGGTGTACCGATTGGCCAAACACCTCAACTTTCCGTTGCCCCTGGTGGCACGCATGGGAGTGTTCACCTCGATCGTGAGCGATACCGGTTGGTTCAAGTATTCGAACACCGATGGGGAAACCCTACGCATTGCAGGCGAGTTGGTCTCCCAAGGATTGGCTCCCGAACAGATTTACGGATCTATCTATCAGCGCAAGCCGGCGGGTCACCCAAGGGACGTGGGCCGTGCGCTCGAAATGCTTTCCTATCACGCTGGGGGAGCGCTCGCCACGGTGACCATCCCCTTGTCCAAGGACGGTGCCAATGGAAACTTCGACAGTGATGATGTGCTGGACCTGGTTCGTTCGGTGGAGTGCGTGGAAGTGGTGCTCTTCATTCGAGAGATTGAATCGGGCGTGTGCAAACTATCCGCGCGTAGCAAGTCGGACTTCGATGTGAACCGGTTGGCGCGGGCCTTTGGGGGTGGTGGTCACGTGAAGGCTTCGGGGGCGACGCTCAAGATGCTGCCGAGTGCCGCCGAGAAGGCTCTGGTCGACGCAGCCACCCAAATGGCCAAGGATGACAACCGAACGGGATGGGGAATGTGAAGATAGGCCTCATCTCCGATATTCACTCCAACCGCGAAGCGCTTGACGCGGTCTTCGCGCACATGGACTCCCAGTCCGTGGATCGGGTGATTTGTCTTGGGGATGTGGTTGGGTATGGGCCGGAGCCGGAATATTGCGTGGACGTTATCCGCGAGCGTTGTGAGGTCAGCCTGATGGGCAACCACGACGATGGATTGTTCCACGGGGCCAACGATTTCAATCCCCATGCGCGGGGCGCCTTGGATTTCACCCGCAAGCGGATGCAACCCCGCTGGTACAGCTCGCGTCAAGTGAAGCGGCGCTGGGCCTGGCTCAAGGATCGCCCGTTGAGCCACGGGGAGGGCCGCTTCCTATTCGTACATGGCTCGCCCAGGGATCCGGTGCGCGAGTACGTACTTTCCACCGACGGGTTCTTGAACCCCGGAAAGTTGCGTTCCATTTTTGATAGCTTCGAAGGCGTGGCTTTCGCTGGGCACACCCACCATGGGGGTGTATTGGATGGGGCTTTTAAGTTCCACGGATTGAGCGGTGAAGCGGAGACCACTTTCGACTTTGAAGAGGGTGGACAGTACTTCGTCAACGTGGGCTCTGTGGGGCAACCCCGGGATGGTGACTCCCGCGCATGCTACGCCATTCTTGAGCCGGATCGGGTGACCTGGCATCGGGTGGTGTACGACTATCGCGCGACCCAGGGGAAGATCCGCAGTCACGGTGCGCTGAGTGAGATCCTGGCCAGCCGGCTGGCCATGGGGCGCTGATCTTCGGAAAGAGAAAGGCTAGCGCTGGGGTGGGAAGGCCCGCGGCCTAGCGACGGAACATGCCCATGGCCACGGCCTTGAGCATCTCCGGGTTTTTGCGCAGGCGGCGTTGGGAGTAGGCACGCCATTCCGGACCATAGGGAACATAAACCCGTACCGGTCGACCCTGCTTGAGCCAACTCTGCCAAAGGGATTCGCGAACACCCAAGAGCACTTCGAAATCGTACAGCTCCCGCGGAATGTTCTCGCGCTCTACATGCTCCATGAGAGTTTCGGCCATGACCTCGTCGTGGGTCGCGATGGCGACGAAGTGACCGCCGGCCCACAGGGTCTTGCATTGCTCGATGAAGGCCGCGCGGATGGGATCGGGCTTTGTGTGTGCGATCTCCTCCGGCTCCAGATAGATGCCTTTTACCATTCGAATGTCCATGCGCCCGCCCGGTTCGGGCTCCGGTAGGGCTGCGATGTCAGCGGGATTGCGAAACAAACGAGCCTGTAGAACGAGGCCTACACCGATGTGTTTGGCCCGAAGTTTCGCAAAGAGCGCCAGGGTGTCATCCGTCGTTGGGTGATCTTCCATTTCCACACGCACCCGTTGCCCTAGTCCGGAGCAGTGGGTCAGAAGGTCGTCGTACAATTCGAACGCCAGGTTCGCATCCTTCTGCAGGCAGAAGTGGGTGGGTTTCACCGAAACGTAGGCGTCGAGTCCGCGCTTGGCGATCTGGGTTGCGCCCTCCTTGTACTCGGCCAATACGGCTCGTGCTTCGGCTTCCCCTTGCACGTCCTCGCCCAAGAGGTCGAGGATTCCGGTGAATCCTTGCGCCTGAAGATTCTCGAGGCAACCGAGCGCTTGTTCCAGGGTTTCCCCAGCGATGTAGCGACCGGCCAGCTTGCGCATGATCGGTCGCGGGATAAGGGGGAGGGTAGCGGTGGCCAGTTGGTGAAAGATTCCCATGGTTGTTTGATCTTTGGGGGACGCGGGGATTGTAATAGTGTTTGCCCCGTGGAGAAGCCTCCTATGAATACTGATTTTGATCCGCCTGTGGTCGTGCTTACAACCTGTGCCGATGGAGAGTCCGCGCGCTCCTTGGTTCAAGCTCTGGTGGGGGAAAAGTTGGTGGCTTGCGCCCAGGTGCAGGCTCCGGTTCAGAGCCACTACAGGTGGGAGGGCAAGCTCTGTGAGGAATCCGAAGTGCCTGTCCAGCTCAAGACCCGCCAGGGGTTGGTCCAAGCCCTCCAGGAGAGGCTGGAAGCCCTGCACAGCTACGATGTGCCCGAGTTCCTAGTCCTGACCTGCTCGAGCGCCTCTCCGGCCTATGGGGACTGGTTGCGGGCGGAAGTACAGTAACCGGGCCCGTAGGCTGGAAGCGAGTCCTGGGGGCCCCAGGAGAGTGTTCAGTTGAGCCCAGAATGGGACGAAACAAGGGGTGTGAGTCCCTTCCATAGCATCCTCGTTCTCTGCAGTTCCCTCTTCGTTTCCCAGGGGCAGCCCTGCGCCGACACACCGGCGGTGGGCCCCTTTACGGTGAGCGTGGTGGAAACCACGGTTGTCGATGTGCCTCAGAACACCGTGGCGATTGAGGAAGCCGGAGGGTCCCCAGAATGCGTCACAGATCTGGAGCTGGTGGAATCGGATGGAGAGGTCAGTCATGCAGAACACGCCCGCTCGGTCATGCTGCAAGCGGAGTACTTCGAGTTCTCCCAGGGGGAGGCGTTTCTGCCCACATCGATTGTGGCGCTGCGCCACCATGTGAGAGGAGATATGGACCTCTTGGAGTGGGATACCATTTTTGAAGGGGGCCAGTTGCTCCTGTCCGAGCACCAGGTCTTGTTCGAATCCCGTGAACCCGTGGGGGAGCATCGCAAGTTGATTTGGCGCGAACGCCCCCTTGGAAAGGGTGCCGCGCACACCGTCATCGCCGAAACCATCGAGAGTGGAGACCACCAAGGGGATTGGCACGTGCTGCGCTATGGCTTGCGATCCCAAGCCCACGGCACCGCCACGGATTTGCCTGCCACCAATGGGCCCGTACAGACCCGAGTTGGCTTGCTACAGGCAGCACGCACGGCGTCTTTTCCAGATGGGGCCTTGGCTCTTTGGAACGGGGAACTTGGACTTTGGGAGTCGGGGTATGTTCGTACGGTGGACTTGGGTTCGGGAGCCTCCTTGGCTTGGTTGCAGCCGGGTTTGGAATCGCCTAGGGCCGTGATTTGGCGCGGAACCGAAACCTCCAACAGCTTGGTTTTTGAATTGAATGGGTCCCACTGTACGGGCTTTCAACTACGGAACCGGGGTCCTTGGGCTCGACCCATGCACGCGGATATCTGGCGGCGTTTGAACGCCAAGTGGCACCGGGAAGCCAAGATTCAGGATCCGGGCGCACGGGCTCGAGCGATCCAGGCGACGGCACCGTTCTTCGATAAGAAGGTCCATAGCGTGCCAACTTGGCACACGATGTAAGCCTAGGACATGGAAGTCCCTCGCGCCGATACCGACGCGCGCTGCCCCATCCTCCTGGAGCGAGAGGGGCGGATTCTCGATTGGATGATCGGCGGAGGAACACGGACTTGCATGCGCGCCAGTTTCACGGCATGACCGGGCGATCCTGTTCCGCCCAATCCAACCTGAGCGATAGGGCCTGTGCCAAGTGTTCCGGGCCACAATGATCCAGACCTTCCATGTCGGCCAGGGTGCGGGCCACACGCCGGAGGGATTGAATGCTACGTCCCGAGAGTGCGGACCGGCCCGTAGCATTTTGCAGGAGTTTGAGGCCTTTGGTACCCACGGGTGCCCAACGGTCGAGGGCTTGGCTTGTGAGGTCCACGTTGCGGACTTTCTGTCCGCGCTGTTCGCGGACGGCCTCGGAGCGTTCGATTCCCCGTAGCAAGGCCTGCTCGGTGGGCTCACCCTGGACGGTGCTTGCATCGTTGTTCCCGGGCCCTAGGAGGTCGGGTAGGGTGGGTGAGTTCACTTGCAAGCGTAGATCAAAGCGATCGAGCAAGGGACCTGAGATCCGATCCTGATAGCGGCGGATGGCGTGGGGAGAGCAACGGCAGCGCTTGGGGGTGGACCCGAAGTGTCCACAAGGACACGGGTTCATGGCAGCGATCAAATGGACCCGGGCGGGCAGGGTAGCCTGACGGCCCGCCCGGCTGATGGTAATCGCTCCGGTTTCGAGGGGTTGCCGGAGGCATTCCAATACCTCGCGCCGAAACTCGGGCAACTCATCGAGAAACAACACACCCTGGTGGGCCAGCGTGATCTCACCCGGCGCGAGGGTGGGTCCGCCTCCGACCATTCCCGCGAAGCTCGCAGTGTGGTGGGGAGCGCGGAAGGGGCGTTGGTTGATGATTTGGCCCGGCCAACGTTTCGCCGAAGCGAGTACGTTCGTCATTTGAATGCACTGGTGCAAATCCGGTGCAGGCAGGAGGCGAGGCAATCGGGCGGCGAGCATGGACTTGCCCGAACCGGGTGGGCCCACCAGTAGCAAGCGGTGCCCTCCGGCCGCTGCCACGGCCAGGGCGAATTTGGCCAGGGCTTGTCCTCGCACCTCGTCCACGCTCGGGCCCTGCAGGTGATGGGGGGGCACCTCGGGGGGCTTTAAGGGGCTCAGT
>JARGOW010000014.1:12072-17634 GCA_029212955.1 Planctomycetota bacterium
GGTTCTCCGGTGAGGTGCAATAGGACCTGGGCCAGTGAGTCTGCCGCAAAGACGTTCAGCCCCGGAAGGCAAGAGGCCTCTTCGGCCGAGGCGCTGGGCGCGACCAGATCGGTCAAACCCATGGATTTGCCAGCCAGGGCGGCTGCCAGCCCACCGCGCACCCCGTGCAAGCTTCCATCGATGCCAACCTCACCCAGAAAAAGAGTATTCGCTAGCCGCTTCGACTTCAGGTGCCCGCGGGCGGCGGCGGCGGCCAGTATCAGCGAAAGGTCCAAGCCTTCGCCGGCCTTGGGTTGGGCGGCGGGCAGTAGGTTGAGGAAGAGGTGCCCCGATCCCATGGCCAGCCGGTTTTCCCGCATGGCGCAAAGCAACCGCCCCTTACTCTCCCGTAGGATCGAGTCGGGCAGTCCGGTCAGGGTCACATCGGTGCGTCCCTTATCGTGGGCTTCGAAGCGCGCTTCCACGCGAACCAGATCCGCACGACACCCCCAAAGCGATGCGGCATAAACATGGGCGGTTTCCATGGTGCATAGACCGCCTCGCCCGCCCAGGGTTGCAATTCGATTGGAATGAATTGGAAAAGCGAAGCTCCAGCGATAGGCCATTGCCTCGGTCTGTGTTGCTCGTTTTCACCCGGTCGCTAAATCCAGGGACAGGGTCGAAAACTCCAAGGAGCTGGGGGTACCTGGGGACCCGATTTCACCGGTATTTGCAACTCCAACCAGGGTTGGAATGCACGGGGCGTGTTCGATGGCGCAAAGGATGTGGCAGGATCCGTCGTGCGGGAGGGACAGCGACTCTCCCACAAAATGCGCCTGGGATCACACGCCTCTTTGGAGCGTGGCCCGCAAATGCCCTGCGTTTTCCAAGAGCCGCTGTTCCGCGTGCCCGCGATCGCAGTCAAACCGGTGCATGACACAGGCGGTCTTAACGGATCCTTCCGCTGACCGGAGTAAGATCTCCGAAGGGATTTCTTCCAACCCAGTGATCTCTCGAACCATGCGCACGCCCCGGGCCCAAAGTTTGCTATTTCCGGACGTATTCACATCGACCATCAAATGGCCGTAGAGCTTTCCAAGACGGGCCATGACCAGGGTCGAAATGGAGTTGAGGGCGAGTTTTGTGGCGGTTCCGGCTTTGAGTCGGGTGGAGCCCGCAACCAGCTCGGGACCGGTGAGCAAACGGATGGATATGTCGTAGTCGTCCGGTCGCTCGGACGGTGGCACGCAGGCCATGAATATCGTGTGCGCGCCTGCCCCGCGGGCCGCATTTAGGGCACCGTGCACGTAGGGAGCGCCGCCGCTGGCCGTGATTCCGAACACGCAATCGCGGGGGCTTGGTTGCAATGCAAGTAGGTCCTCGGCGCCTTGATCGCGGTCATCCTCTGCGCCTTCGATGGCCTCTCCCATGGCTTTGGGCCCTCCGGCTAGGAGTACGAGGACCTGGTTGGGATCGCTTTGGAAGGTGGGGGGCAACTCGGCTGCATCGAGGGCGGCCAACCGTCCGCTGGTACCGGCGCCCACGTAGATCAACCGCCCCCCTTGGATCAAACGCTCGGCGATCCGGTCGATGGCCGTGGCCAACTCTGGGCGGGCGCCAGCCACGGCGCGTACGGCCTCTTGGTCGGCCTCGGAGAAGTGGGCTAGGGCGTCGGAGGTACTCTTTCGATCCAAATCGCGACCCAGGGGGTGAACGGATTCGGTGGACGGAAGGGGCTGGGCGGGATCCGTTGCGGTTTTGTTGTGATCCATGGTTTAGCGGGGGCTGTCCTTTTTCCCGGGCCGCGCGCCGTCTCCGAACAATCGGCCGGCGCCTAGAGAGAGTCCTCCATCTATGGTCAGGCAGTCGCCGGTCACGTAGGAGCAGGCCGGGGAGGAGAGCCAGAGAACTTGGGCTGCGACCTCTTCTTTGCTGGCGAAGCGGGCCATGGGCACGTTTGCCCGGATGCGTTCTTCGGTCTCATCATCGGGCCACAGATTGCCCTTGGCACCGTCCGAAGCGAATGGGCCGGGGGCAACCGCATTGACGCGAACCCCGAAAGGCGCCCATTCCGCAGCCAGGGTTTTGCTGAGGGTGAGCACCCCGGATTTGGCGCTGGCCGAGTGGGCCACTCCAGGCATTCCCGTCCAAGCGTATGTGGCCACGATATTGAGTTGGGTTCCCTTGCCAGCCTTGAGCATGTGTCGACCCGCGTACTTGGAGCAATAGAATGTGCCGTCCAAGACAATCGAGAGCACGGCCCGCCAGGCATTGGCGGAAAGTCGGTGCGTGGGACAAACAAAGTTGCCCGCCGCGTTGTTGATCAGGTGGTCGATTCTTCCGTGGCGTTCCACGATGTCGTTGATGAGGGATTCGCAGGCCGGGGCTTCGCGTACATCGAGGGGTAAACTTTCCACGGACCAAGCGCGTTGGACCGCCTCTTCGAGGAGCTGTGCATGGTGTGCGGGCGTGCGCGACGCGACGATGACATGGGCGCCCAACTCGGCAAAGCCCCGGGAGATCTGGAGACCGAGTCCTGTTCCGCCACCGGTGACGAGTACGATCTCGTCGCGAAAAGTGTTCGCGGGCAGCCATTGGGCTTGTTGGATAGGGGGGAGCGACATAGGGGATCGACCGGGCATGGGCGTTGGGTACTGGGAAAGCCGGAGGTGGCCCCCAGGGGTCGCGGGGGAAAACCGGCAGCCTGCGACTCCTTTGGGAGTTTGCCAAGCCCACTCGTGTGGACTTGGCGGATTGGTAGGGTAAGGCCCAAATCCCTCCGCGGGAAGTGTGCTGCTCGGTCGCTTGGGAGGACGATCCCTCCACGCCCACCGGTGGCCCTGGTGGGGTTCTCCGCGGGGACTTTGTAGGGGGGGGGCTCCGATGGGCTCCGTAAGTCGGGTTCCCTCACAGGAGCTCCCGTGCGGTGGCTGAGTCTTGATGGGGAAGGCTGTCGACCCCAAAGGACCGGGTCCCGCTCCGTTGCGAAACGGAGCGGGACCCGGTCAGTGGAAACTAGGACATGAACCTACTTGGGAGCCGGCCAGGGGGCGCGCCAGTCGGTATCCACGGTCTCGTATTTTTGGAGCCAACGGGTCCAGGCTTTCTCCGTGGTGCCCGGGCGATGCCCGGTGATACGGTTGAGGGCTTTGTGATAGGTGGTGCGCTGGCGGTGAATGGCGATGGATACCACACCCGCGTCGAGAACGACGCCCGTGGGGAGAACATTCACCACCGGATCCGCAATCGAGGATCGGTTCGCAACCTCCACGTCAAAATCTTGCACGTAAGCGGTTTGGGCGCCGATGAAAATATTGGCGTGGGGGACGCGATTGACCGAGGACGATCCGCCGCTACCGAGTGCGGCCACCAATGCGGGCACGGCCGCCGGGTATCCCGAGTGACCCAGGGCGCTAGCCGCCCGCATGCGAATCTCCGCATGGTCATGGTCGAGCCATGCGATGAGGCCGGAAACCTGGGCGGGGTTTTCCAGGTGTCCCAGGAGGTTGGCCGCGTGATCGCGCGTGCCTTCGTTGCGGTCGAGCATGGCGAACCGGCGAAGGAGTTGGCCGCTGCGCTGGCCTTGCCATTGGGCCCAGGTGCTCAAGGCCAGATCCCGGTGCTGTGGCTTGCTGCCCGTGAGGACTTGGACCAAATCTCTTTCCCAGGGGGCTGTTTCGTCGGGGGCCAAGGTGGGTGTTTCGGATTTGGCCAAGCGGGCCAAATTGCGTGCCGCCAATTCGTGCAGGCTAGACGTGTTCTTGGTGGCCAACCATCGGGCGTGGCTTGCGAAGGTATCGGCGGGGGTAGCCAATGCCTGGACTTGCGGTGGGGTGGGCAGGAAGGGTTCGTAGCCGGCCAGAGCCTCGAGAGCTTGGGCCCGCAGGGCATGCACGCCAAGGTCTTCGTCCAATTGTCTCAGGCCTTCCTTGAGCAAGCCGTGTTGCAAGCACCAGGCGGGTAGAGTTCCGGGGGCAGCCGATTTGGATTGGCGTTTGAACCGCTTGATCAAGTCCTTTTCCAGGGTGGCTTGCTCCACGAACATGGCGGGAATCGACTTGGAAGGGTCCTTTTTGCTGAGCATCCACTTGCCCTCTTTTAGGGAGCACGCGGTGCGAACAAACTGGCCGTTTTTGAGCTTTAGAACCCTGCGCGAAAAACTCTCGGTGTTTGCGTTTTGATTCGCGTCAACCGATGCGTTCTTGGTGCTCGCCGGGTCGGAAGTTTGCGCCCAAAGGGGACCCATGGCAAACAGGGTCAACAGTGCGGAGCAGCGGGTGAAGTTCATGGAAATGATTCGTTTCATGGGCATGTCTGCCAAGTGTTGGGAATGTCGGCCCCCAATGGCCAGCATGGCTACTGGCTCGCTCCTATTAGGGAGCTCTGAACTACAGGTTACCAGGGCTTTCCTTTCTCGGTTTGAATTCCACAGACCATCCGCCATCCCTCGCGGTCCAGCGCGTTGTTGTGTTTGAGTAAGGCCAGTTTTGGGCCAATGGACTGCGTTCTGAAGCGCTAAACCAAACCTCGTCCGGTCGGGTGTGCGAAATCAAACACCCCAGGTTTTCCTGTTCCGATCCATGGTGGGGGACCAGCAGGGCTGCGAAGGGTGCGTGCTGTTTGAGTTCGGGGATCACATTGGTGAGTCCTAAATCTTCGGCATCGCCGCAAAGCAGGACGGAGCGCCCGTCGCATTCCAGCAGCAGGTTTCGCGACCCCTCGTTTCCACTCTCATCGAGCCCGCGAAGAATGCGAATGGTGCACCGACCGAATGGGCAAGTTGTTGTTTCGAGTGAGCCCGTGCCCACATCCCAGTCCAGACCCGCGTCGGAAAAGGACATGGACTCATCGTGGTCAAACAAGGGACCAGGACCCGTATAGGATTGAACCCCAACCCGGGAGGCAATTCGTTCGAGCGCGGCCTGGTGATCCCGGTCCCCGTGGGAAATGACCACGTTCAGCCGGGTGATGCCCAGTTTGCGAACCAATGGCAAGACCGCACGGGAAGCGACTCCCTTGCGATCCCGGGATCCCGCGTCGAATAGCCAATCCCGGCCACAGGGCATTTGGGCCAGGATCGCCGTGCCGTGTCCCACATCGCAAACGTGGAGGGTCATGTGAGCGGGAGGAGAAGTACGTGGAATGAGAAGGAGAGCGCAGGTTGCCAGGGAACCCCGGCGCGCCCAGTTTTGAATCGGCCCATTCCGGTTCTTCATAGCCAGGCCCATGGCACAGCACAGGAGAGTGAATGTCAGAAGGATGAGCCACGGGGCGTGGGGCGGAAGCAGGTGGGGTGTGAGCGCCCAGCCATCGAAAGTAAGCAAGTGTTCGGGGATACGAGCGAAGGGCCAAGCTGCCCAGGCCTTGGGCATCCACCAGGGGAACACCGCGTAGGTCCAACCCAGAAGCAAACCCAGCGCTACCAAAGGAAGCAACACCAGGGTGCCGACCACCCCCATGGGGCTCCACTCCCCAAAGTGAATCCAAATGAATGGCAGGGTGGAACAGGTCGCAATCACCGAAGCCAGGACGCCCCCAACCAGGAAGTTTGCGGACATGCGCACCAACCAAGGAAAAGCGGGG
>JARGOW010000606.1 GCA_029212955.1 Planctomycetota bacterium
AACCTGGAAGTTCCAGGTCTCGCCCGCCTGCACCATGATCGGGCCCATGGGCGAAGGAAACGAGGTCAGGTCGATGATCACGTCAAACTCGCCCTCAGCCCCGGAATAGCGCACTTCGCCCGCGCGGTTGTGGCGCCCGAGCGAAGGTCCAAAAATGCACAGCGTGCCCTGGGACCCGCCGGGGTTGGGCACCACGCCCTGGTACGGCGAATTCAGCGCGTACCCAAACTGGCCGGGAGGCAGTAGCTCCGCGCGAAGGGTGATGTTGTTTTCGCCCACAAAGTGACTGCCATCCGCCGATAGTTGCGCCAAGAGCCCAGCGCTGTTGGGCGCGGGCGGCAGACAGTACTCCACCCCAACACCCTCGCAGGCATCTAAAACTCCATTGCCATTTTGATCCACTCCCGTTCCTGCATTGATCTCACACAAGTCACTGACTCCATTGCCATCACAATCCTGATCGGAGGCGGACCTAAATGCGCGGTAGGACGAGGACGCCGAATAGATCGATGTGGCGATGACCCCATCCACAACCCCAAACCCCTCGTAGTCAAAGTAGAAATTGCCCGTGGTTCCCGGGACAGCCGGAGCGCTGATACGAGGCTGCGGAACGAAGGCTGAGCTGGCTGGGTCGATCCAGTAGGGCCGAATTTCTGACGGGTTACGGACTCTTATGAAGGCTGTGCCCCCATCGAGTTGCAACTCAAAACCAAGTTGGCTGAAGGCCAGAGCACCGAAATCATGATGAAGGGTATCTCCCAGGGACCAACTGCCGAGAACCGGGTCTCTCTCCCAAATGAAGGCCGCTCCGACCTCCCAAATGGCTGAAGTCGCATCGTACCCTGGGGCCCCGACCAAAAGGCGATCCTCCTCCATACTCATGCTCGATCCGTAGGCAGCATGATATGGCAGACCGGAGGGCAGAATACTTCCATTGGAGACCCACAGACCCGTGGGTACGGAGCGCTCATAGACGTACACATTTCCGCTCCGGCCATTTTCTATTGGATCTCCAATGGCCAGGACATCTCCGTCCATCTCTACGCATTGACCAAATCCTGAGAAAGCTGCCGTGGATGGCGACGAAAGGGTTTGACCATAATCCCACCACCCCGAAATGGGATCGCGATCCACCATATACACCACGCCAGTTCCTTCCTGTGGAGCACCGATTGCAATACGGTCCCCTAAAACTGCGATTCCCCCATTGAACATCTTTGAAACGGACGCGCCAGGAGGAATAAGTTTCTGCACTTGCCCCCATGTTTGCAGATGGGCATTCCACTCGAAAATGTAAACCGCACTCTGCTCACCGGGGAAGTTCAAACCCTCGCTCGTCACCACGATGGTCTCGCCATCGGTATCCATTTGCTGACCGAAATGCTCCTCGCCCGGTCGATACGGGGCCGCCCGAAGCGTCTGCTGCAACTCAAAGACACCCGACGCTGGGCTTTGCTGGAAGACCTCAACCTCACCGACCAACAACGGTGTCTGGTCCCACTGGGCAAAGAGCGCCACCCCCGATTCAAAAACCACCCTCGCCGGTCTCTGGTCCATGGCACTGGTTTGAGTGCACTGCTGGGCGACAATGGGCTCCAATCCAACGCTGAGATACGCGAATAGGGTTCCGACAAGGAGTAGTTGTTTCATGGGTCGGGAAAAACGCAAACTGTGATCCGATCGGGCGCACTGCCGGGCATAGGCAATTCGGCCCCAAACGCTAAGGGGCATCGCAATGTATCTGATGGCCAGTGTACCAGCTCCCGGAATCCCTGGAGCCCAATAACGCAAACCAGTGCAGAGGACACCCCCATAACGGCTACTGGAACGTCAGCGAAACCGCGTTGGTCATGTTCGAAGTGCTGCCCGGGTTCTGGTCCCGGTACCAAACCTGGAAGTTCCAGGTCTCGCCCGCCTGCACCATGATCGGGCCCATGGGCGAGGGGAACGAGGCCAGGTCGATGATCACGTCAAACTCGCCCGCAGTACCCGAGTACTTCACGTCGCCCAAGCGGTTGTGCCGCCCGAGGGAAGGGCCAAAAATGCACAGGGTGCCCTGTGACCCACCCGGGTTCGGCACCACGCCCTGATAGGGCGAGTTGATCGCATAGCCAAACTGATTCGGTGGCAGCTGCGCCGTGCGCAAAGTCAGACTGTTCTCTTGCGCATACAGACTGCCATCCGCCGACAACTGCCCGAAGATGCCCGCGCTATTGAGGGCCGTCGGCTGGCAATAGGCCGCGCCAATTCCTTCGCAAACATCCAACAATCCGTTGCCATCTAGGTCGATCCCCGTCCCATTACTAATCTCACACAAGTCGGCGATTCCGTTCCCATCGCAGTCCTGGTCGGAAGTGCCCCTAGAGAAAAGCCTAGAGCCTAGCTGGACACCATTCTGGTTGTAGGTGGCCGGAAAAACGAGCACTCCATCCAAGGCCCCAATTCCAGCGCCGGCCGTATTTGACCAGAAGTAGCCTGCAGGGGGAGCAGGGAGAATGACATTGGAAAGCGACCCCCAGCTCGAACTGGTTGAGTTGTAGCGAAAGGTTTTGATTTGCCCCCCAGATCCGTACCCATTCCCTCCGTGAGGAATAGAGAAGTAGGCTACATCCCCATCCAAGGCA
>JARGOW010000607.1:0-1273 GCA_029212955.1 Planctomycetota bacterium
CGGGCAACGAAGCACTGTTCGACAAGCTCGCGGAAACGGACGGGGACGACTACGCAGCCTACCCCGGATTTGACGAGCTGTTCGCCGACCTGGGCACCGTGCTGACCAAGCAAGACGTGCGCTTCCTGCTGCGCATGGAAGTGCGTCGCAAGGTCCAGGACGCCCGCGGCTCCGCATTCCCCATGGGTGATTTCCAAAGCGACCTGCAGCTGCAGAAAGCCATTGCGGAAAACATGAAAGCCCTGGGCGACGGCAACGAACCCGACCCCAGTTACGCCAAGACCTTCGACGAGCCCACCGAGCCCGGCGCACCGCCCGCCCTTCTGGCCCGTGCCGAGGACCTGCGCAAGGCCCTCGACCTGGTGCGCGTGCACGAGTCCGACGGATTGAATGAGCAACAGCTCAAGACCCTGCGCGAACTATTGGAATCCGCTTCGGGCCAAAACTAAGCCCGGCTCCGGCCCAAACGAAAGCAGCCAGCGACCCCGTCGCTGGCTGCTTTTCTGTATCCAGAGAATCGCAGGAGTTCAATCAGGCATGGGGTCCGCCCATGCCGCCCATTAGGCCCCTTCCTTGGACTCTGGCTCCGAAGGTTCGTCGGCCCACTCCCGCAGGGCAGGCAAAACCAGTTCGCGAGCTAGGATCACAAGCGTGGCCGTCAGGGGCAGCGCGATCAGGAAACCAAACATGCCCAAGGCAGCGCCCCCTGCGAACACGGAAACCAAGACCACCAGCGGGTTCAGCCCCAAGGACCCCCCGATGATGCGGGGGACAAAACCGTAGCCCTCGAGGAGTTCCCCCAAACCGAAAACGACCACGGTCCGAATCAAATGGGGCATGAATGCCACCGAGGCAGCACCGGATTGAAGCGTTTCGGGATCGGCGCCTGCGGGCCCCATGAGCCCCACCATAAACGTGAACACCGCGGCCATACTGGCACCAAAGAATGGAATCAAAGCCGCAAAACCAGCCGTCAAGCCCAAGAACAAGGCATAGGGCACGCCTGCCAAGTACAGGCCGATGGAAATGCTCAAGCCTTTTAGGAAGCAAACCAGGAGCTGCCCCCGGAAAAAGCTGGAGATTACCTCTCCAATCTTGCTGCCCACATCCGTGTATCGCTTGCGTTCCTTTTCGGGGAAGTAGCTGCGTACAAAGCGATGGATTTTCTCCAGATCGAAGAGCAGGAACCAGGTGTATATGGGCAATAGGATCAACATGCTGATCAAACCCAACATGGATCCAAAAATCGCCCGCGCGAGCCCAACCCCGCGCT
>JARGOW010000607.1:1283-2613 GCA_029212955.1 Planctomycetota bacterium
GTCCGCACCGAGTACGACCTCGTTCCAGACCCGCTGCAGGGCGGGCAGCAGGTGCAAGGATTCGCCGACCTTGGCCGTAGACTCTGGGCTTTCCGTCTCCAGAGAACCAGGACCTCCGACGGCAATCTCCACCATTTCAGCATCCTGAACCAGGGGCTCTGCGCCACCTTCGGTTCCTTCGGCTGCGGTCGGATCATCCGGTCCCACGGGAACTCCATCGCCATCCTCGCCCCCTTCATCCAGGAGCCAGGCGGCCCATTTCGAGTCCTTGTTGTCGTCCACGAATTCACCAAAGCGGCGATCCAGATTGGTGAACAAACCCGCATCCTGCCCCCGAGCATGATCGATGACACGCTGGAAGAGGTTGGAACCCTGGTTCCAGAAGGCGATCGAGAAGACCAGGCCGCACACCATGGCGAGCAAGTAAATCGTGTTCACAGCACGCTTACGGGTCCATCCGCGCCCCTCTAGCTTCAGCACAAAAGGGTGCACAATAAAAGCCAACAGGTAGGCCAAGAGCAGTGGATTGAGCACGGAGCGCACATTCCATGCAAACCAGGCACAAAGCACGGCTACCAGTCCCAAGCCCAGATTGCGTTTCTTGCGTTGATCGAATTCGTTCATGGTCGGGTTGGGAATGGCCCAAGGCTTGCGTGCCTAGGAGTCGGTCGCGGTCGGTTCAATGTGGGCCGGCAGGGTGGGCTGGTAGGATTCCACAAAGGCTTGGTCCAAATCAAATACGCCTGCAAAGTCCTCCACCGAATCCGTCTCCTGGCGGTTCATCAATCCATGATCGATGAGCAAAAACACGATGCGCCCCCAGTCCTTGGTGGTATGCACTCCCCAGGAACGCCAAACATGGGCCGCCAATGGACCGTACAACTCCATGGCCCGGACACGCATGCCTTCCAACAATTCCTGGCCGGTCACATGGCGTTTGTCGGCTTGTTGCTCCAATTTTCCAGCCAGTCGGACGGCGTGGTCGAGGGCGTCGTATAGGAATTGAAACGCTTCAAAGGCGAAACGCCCATCCTCTTTCCAGATGACTCTCAGGGGATCCTTCATGGTGCTTAGCGCTTGCGGGGCTTGGGGGCGGGGGCGGCCCCGAGGAGGGCACGGTCGAGGAGGGTTTCCGCTCCCAGGTTCAACGACACATCCTGCCGGACCTGGAGGCACACTTGCAAAGCGTGGGCCCGCCCCGTGTCAGAATAGGCGAGAAAAGGCTCTATGTTGTCTCCATGGGCCAAGTCAGCGGGATCGATTCCAGCTTTGGCCCGGGCCACATCGCGCCAGATTTCCAATAACAAGTCCAGGCAGCACCGGGCCCGCT
>JARGOW010000015.1:0-8310 GCA_029212955.1 Planctomycetota bacterium
CGGAATCGGGGTGGAAAGCACCCAGGCCATGCGATTCGGGGCCTCTCGGGCCACCAGAATCACACTCTGGGGCAAACGGGGATCCCATCGGCCGGCGGCCACCTGCTCGAGGACCTCGGGCGAAACCGTATCGTCGGTCACCCCCCGTTCGCGCATGCATTGGAAGTGTCCCGGAGTGAGCTCCAGCCACTGGGATGCTCCAGGGGAACCGGTCAAATGCAGCAAAGCCTCCAGGGAGAGGCTCAGGCGCTTGTCGGCTTCCGGTTCCGACACAAGGCGGTCGATCCAGGGTTCGTGCAGTATTTTGGAGGGGTCCAAGATGCCTAGATATCGTCCGATGCGTCTCGGAACATTCAGGCGAATTGGCAAGGGTGCCGTTTTTCGACCGGGCCGCTTGACCCCATCCGCTGGCATCGCTACATTTCGCGCCCCAAGGCGAGGTAGCTCAGTTGGTTAGAGCGCAGGCTTCATAAGCCTGAAGTCACGAGTTCAAGTCTCGTTCTCGCTACCATGCCCCTTCTGGCATTTGGGAGGGGCCAGGATCCCCAGGGCGATTCGCCCGGATCCGCCCGAAATCAGCCGTCCATGAAAGAGGCCCGATCCCCGCAGCAGCGGAGATCGGGCCTCTTTCGTTTGCATGAGGGTCGGGTGGCCGGGAGCCAGCCCGACGCTCAGAGTTCTCTTAGAGCACGAAGAGCATCTCGCGGTATTTGGGCAGGGGCCACAAATCGTCGTCCACGGAGATCTCGAGCAAGTCCACGGCCTCCCGCAGGTGCGCCATAAGGGGCACCACTTTCTCGCAGTAGGCGGTGGCGGATTCGCCCTCGCCCAGGTCCCGGCCATCCAGCTCTTCCATGGCTGAGCGCAGGGCCACGGAAGCCTTGCGGGCGGAGGAGACCCGCTGGGTGAATTCGGACAAGCCTTCGAGTTGGGACGCCACGGCTTCTTCGCCTAGCAGGCCTTTGACCTTTTCGGCGGAATCGGCCGAACGCAGCTGGTGCAAGGAGGAGGCGGGCAACACGAGCGTGTCGGCGATGTCCAGGCAGGCCCGGGCTTCGACCTTGATCTTGTTGGCGTAGGTTTCGTTCTGGACATGGAAGCGCGATTCGGCTTCCGAGCGGGAGAAGACCCCGTACTTTTCGAAGAGGTCCACGTTGGAACTCATGGCCCAATCCTGCAAGGCCTCGGGCGTTGTGGGGCGGTTGAGCAGGCCGCGCTCCTGGGCTTCCTTGGCCCAGTCGTCGGTGTAGTTGTCCCCTGAGAAGAGAATGCGACCGTGTTGGCGCAGGCACGCGGAGACCACCGTCTGTGCGTTGGCTTCGGTGAAGCCGCCCAGGCGTTCGATTTTATCGGACAGGTAGTCCAGGGACTCCGCCAGGATCAGGTTCAGGAAGGTGGCGGGGTAGGCGGCGCTTTGGGCGGAGCCCAGGGCGCGGAATTCAAACTTGTTGCCCGTGAAGGCCATGGGGGATGTGCGGTTGCGGTCCGATACATCCTTGGGCAGGTTGGGCAGGGCGTCCACACCCAGGCGCACGGTTTCCACGCCCTGTTCGGTTGTGACGGTGCCTTCGATGAGGGCCTTGACGACCCCTTCCAGCTGGGCGCCCAGGAAGACCGACAGGATGGCCGGGGGGGCCTCGTTGGCTCCCAGGCGGTGGTCGTTGCCAGCCGATGCGATGGACGCGCGCAGGATGTCCTGGTGCTTGTCGCAACCGCGAATGAAGGCGGTCAGGAACAGGATGAAGGACAGGTTCTTATGGGGCGTCTTGCCCGGCTCGAACAGGTTGCGACCGGTGTCGGTGGCCACCGAGTAGTTCAGGTGCTTGCCGCTTCCATTCAGGCCCGCAAAGGGTTTCTCGTGCAGCAAGGCGGCCATTCCGTGGCGTGCGGCGACTTCGCGCATCACCTCCATGGTGAGCATGTTCTGGTCCACGGACACCGAAATGCCCTGATAGATGGGAGCCAGCTCAAACTGGGAAGGGGCTACCTCATTGTGGCGCGTCTTGACCGGAACGCCGAGCAACCAGAGTTCACGCTCCAAATCTTGCATGAATTCCAGCACACGCGGGCTGATGTTTCCGAAGTAGTGGTCGTCGAATTCCTGGCCCTTGTACGGGGCGGCTCCGAACACGGTGCGGTTGCATGCGATCAGGTCGGGGCGCAGCTTGTAGAATTCGCGGTCGACCAGGAAGTACTCCTGCTCGCAACCGGCCTGGGCCATAACGCGTTTCACGTCGGTCTCACCGATCAGGTTGAGGATGCGCGTGGCAGACTTGGAAACGGCCTCGCAGGAACGCAGTAGGGGAGTCTTTTTGTCGAGCGCCTCACCGCGCCAGGAGCAGAAGGCGGTGGGAATTGTGAGGGTTCCGCCGCCCGGGCCCTTGCGGACGAAGGCGGGGGAGGTGGGGTCCCAGGCGGTGTAGCCACGGGCTTCGAAGGTGGCCCGCAGACCGCCGGAAGGGAAAGACGAGGCGTCGGGCTCGCCCTGGACCAATTGGGAGCTCGAGAACTTCAAAATCGCCTGGCCACTGCCCGTGGGCTCCAGGAAGGAGTCGTGCTTTTCCGCGGTTGAACCCGTCATGGGCTGGAACCAGTGGGTGTAATGGGTGGCCCCGTGGCCGATGGCCCAATCTTTCATGGCCCGGGCCACCTCGCCCGCGATGCTCTCTTCCAGGCGGGCTCCGCTTTCGATCACGCGCCGCAGGGCGATGTAGATATCGGTAGGCAGTCGATCGCGCTGCACCGCGTCATCGAACACGTACAAACCGAAAGTATCGGGCAAGCGGTCGGAGGAAGTGAGGGCGGAGGTCCGGTCGGTCTTGGAGCGGGTGTCCGAGGCGGAAATGCTTCGGATCGCTTCTTGGCGCAGATGGGCTGTCATGGGGAGCTTTGGGTTGTGGTCGACCCCGGGCTTTTGCGGGTGGGCCAACGCTTTTACCAGCCCAAAAGTAACGCCCCGCAGGCCGGGGAAGAAGGGGGTGGGCGGGGTTTCCGTGGTCGGGAGAAAGTCGGGAACCTGGAACCCCTTGCCCTGTGCCTGGAATGGTCTTGGGGGACCGTTTTTTGGACAGCCCCTGGCGAGCGGGGCCCGGCCCTGCCCAAAATGGCATGCATGCGTCACCTCACCCTACTGTTTGCCCTGGCCACCTGCTGGTTGGGCTCCTGTGTCTCCTCTCCCATCCCCTTGGCGGGGGGGCAAGTTCAGCGCGACCGGATCTGCCAATGGCTGCATCTGGAGCTGCAATTGGTGGTAGACCAGCGCAGCGAGCACCTCAAGGGCACGGCCAGATTGCATCTACGCGCCCTGGTTCCTGGCACCAGCACCATCCCGGTGAACATGGGATCCTTGCGCCTGGCTGGCCCGGCCAAGGACTCGTCCGGCAGGGATCTGGAACGGGGACCCGATGGGGGATGGATGCTGAACGCTCCCTTGGATCGTGGGGAGGAGGAAGTGCTCGAGATTCGTTTCGACGCCACGGCAGGACCAGGCCTGGCTTTTGAAACCAATGTGGATGGGGATTGGATCCGATTGCAGGGTGGGGCCTTTTTCCCAAGGATCGCGGGCCTGGGCCACCACCCGACCATGGACGTGGGTTTGTATGCGGGAGGCGCGCGGCCCGTGATGGGTCCGGGCCAAAGGCTGCCCTCCGCCGAAACCGGTGTGGGACCCGCGCCGGCGCACTTTCGCTTGGCCCAACCCACGGATCCGAATTCGGTGAACTATCTGGTGGGGCCCCTGGAATCGGTACAACTCTCGGGATCAGATCAGGGGTGGTTTGCGGGTAGCGTGGGCCAGTTCGCACCCGGGTGGTCCCAGGCTTGGATGTGGGCTCGAACCGCTGATACGGATCCTGGCGCGCCCTGCAGGGTAGCATTTCTTCCGGAGTCCTTCGGGCTTGCCGGTTGGCAAGGGGGATGGAGCGTTGTTCCTGTGGGGCCTGCCCAGGATGTGGAAAGCATGCGTGGGCAGTGTCGGCGCCTGGTGATCGAGCAGTCCCTGGTTGCCGGCCTTTTGCCCGACCCGATCGAAGGCCGGGATTTGATCGAGGGCTTCGTGACCCACGCTTGCATGGGCGAAGGCCTAGGCGATCCGGAGGAGGCGCCCACACGCATGGTGCTAGGATTGCAGGCCATGGAGAGGGAGCTGGGCGAGCGCGCCTTTGCGGATTTGCGCACGGAATTCCTCGAGCTCTACCAGGGCTTGCCCATGGGCGTGTGGGAATGGGCGCGGTTTTCGGAGCACCGGGTAGGACTGTCCGCACCGGGCCTTTTCCAATCCTTGACCGGCCGCTAGGGGTTTAGTGCCAACCGTTTTCGATCAAGCTTCCCACGGTGCGCCGCGTGGCTTCTTCCATGCTCACCCGTTCCACGTAACCCAGGTCGCGCTCCAGGGGCCCCATGTCATAGCTGTGGGAGGTGGCCAACTGTTGCGCGACGAAGCGCGACATGGCCGGGTCCGATCGACTTCGGAGAAGCTTGTTTGTCGTCTCCAATACGGCGCCGATCCGGTAGGCGAAGCCGAGGGATACTTTTCGCTTCACGGGCGGCAGGTCCAGGGCCTTCAGTAACTCGGCAATCCAGGACCAAAGGTTCACAGGCTCCGTTTGATTGACGAAGTAGGCCCTTCCGGCGATGGCCGCCCCAGGTTGGAGCGCTTCCATGGCCAGCACGTGGGCCAGGGCTCCGTTCTCCACGTACGTCATGGAAACCACATTGGACCCAGGGCCCACTTGCATCAATCGCCCGGATGCGGCGCGCCGCAACAGCTTGGGGATCAGGTGCGGATCGCCGGGGCCGAAAATCAGGTGGGGGCGCAGGGCGGAGGTCAGAAACTCCCGCCCGTCGTGGGCCGCGAGCACGGCCTTCTCCGCCAGGGATTTGCTCTCGGGATAGGGCGCCAGGAAGCGGGTGGCGTGGGGCAGGTCCGGGCCGGCGTTTACATGGTCGGAGCCATCGAAGCAAACGCTGGGGCTCGAGGTGTGCACGAAGCGTGACACCCCATGGTTTTTGGCTGCGCGCAGGAGTTTGCGTGTGCCTTCCAGGTTGGCTCGCATGTAGCTGGCCCGTGAACCCGAGATTCCAGCCTTGGCCGCACAATGGATCACACCGTCTACGCCTTCGAGGGCCCGATTGAGTTCGGAGCCACCCTCGGCCAGGTCGGCTTGAAAGCTGGCCACGCCCAAGTCCTGCAACCCGGGATAGTGGCCCCTGGAAATCGACCGGACCCCGTGGCCACGGGCTAGCAATTCACGGACCACGGCGCCGCCCAAGAAACCTCCGCCACCGGTGACAAGGATTTCCATGCTTAGCCGAGTTGCTCGGTAGCCCAAAGCTTGAGTTCGTCCCGGTGGATTTTGGCGTTGTGCCGCACATCCACGGGAAAGGACTCGTGGAACAGGAACTCTTCGACATCCGCGGTGAGGGTGTGTCGTTTTCCAATGGATTTGAGCTGCATGGCAAACCCTTCGCGCATGACCTTGGTCTTCGGCATCTTGCCGGGCAGGGGCTCCACCACGAGAACCGGCCGTTCCGAACCAGGCTCGCCCACTCCAACCAGCGCCGTGCGATACACGTATTCGTGGGTGTTGAAAACGTTCTCGACGGCCACTGGGAAGCGCGTGCCGCCCGGGGTTTCGAGCCGCTGGGCCAGGCGCCCGTGGAACCACAACCGGCCCTCTTCATCAAAACGCCCCGCATCGCCCATGCGGTGCCAGAATCCGCCTTCGGGATCTGCAATCTTTGCGCGCCGCGTGGGGCCCGGCTTGCCGAAGTACTCGGCGGTGACGCTAGGACCCTTGACGCAGACCTCACCCATTTCACCCTGGGGCAGTACCTGTTCGGGATCCCAAACCTCAATCGCCTTGTCGGTCACGGGGATCAGGGCCACCTTTTGCATGGGGATGGGCAAACCCACGCAGGTGCCTTCCCCGTCGTTGACCCGGTCCACCAGTCCGGGCACCACGTCCCGTCCGCCGATGGAGCAGAGGGGGAGGGCCTCGGTGGCGCCGTAGGGGGTGAACACGTCCGCCTGCATGTTGAGCACCTTGTGGAATTCCCAGATGAGGTCGATGGGAACGGGGGCGCCGGCCACCAAGACCCTGCGCAGGCCGCCCAACTTGTAACCCTGTTCCACGCACCACGGAACCACCCGGCGCCAAATGGCGGGGGATCCGAATGCGGTTGTGATTCCCAAATCCTCGATAGTGCGGAAGATCTCCTCCGCGTCGCAGTCCCCGGGGCGACTCGGGTCCAGGGGTGGAAACACGCTGGTCATGCCGAAGGCCACATCGAACAGGGCGAAGAGGGGCAGGCCAGCCAGGTTGATCTCCCCGGGTTCAAAGGCGTACAGGTCGGTCAACGCGTCCACCTGGGCCTGGAACATGCCATGAGTATACACCACGCCCTTGGGGGGGCCGGTGCTGCCCGAAGTGAACAGAATGGCAGCCGTATCCTGGGAGGTGGTTTCGCTGGTGACGACCTCGGATTCCTTGGCGCCCTTGCGCTCCACCTGGGACAGTGTCTTGCCGCCCCAGAAAAGCCTCGGTCCCACGGTCACGGCCAGTTTCACGTGCCGGAAGGATGCGGGGAAGAACTTGCGCGCGGCGTGTGCCTTGGGCACGCCGATAAACACCTCGGGTTTCACATCGGCCAGGGCGGCGAGCAAGCGTTTGCGCCCCATGCCCGGATCCGCCACCACGGGCACCGCGCCCAATCGAAAGAGCGCATAAACGACGGCAAGCAAGTCCGCGGTGGGGCGGATGAAAACGGCGCAGCGCTGACCCTTGCGCACGCCTTCGGCCCGCAGCCCGGCGCAGAGATTCTGCACACGCTGTTCCAAATCCCCGTAGGTCGTGCGCTGCCAATCCTGCCCCTTTTGGTAGAGCACCGCATCGCGGGAGGGGTGTTCGGCAGCACCCCGTGAGAGGGCATCCGACATGTTGAGCTTGGGACTCGAAGGCATGGACTGCACGCTGTGGGAGGGTTGGGGCATGGCCGGGGGATTCCGTCAAGAAAGGGGGTGACGATCCATGAAGTCCTGCATGGCGCTCAAGCAACGCTCGGGCTCGTCTTCCCAAAGCAGGTGTCCCACATCGTCGAAGGCCACGGTCTCCGCCTGGGGGAAGCGCTTCTCGAATCCCCTGCGGAATTCTGGCGTGAACACCCAGTCCTTTTCGCCCCACAGGAGCAAGGTCGGAATGTGTTGCAACAGGGCCAGATTGGTTTCCACACCGGTGAGCGTGTCGAAACTTGGGTGGCTGGGGCGCAGCGGGATGTCGCGCACGAAAGAGCGCACAGCCACGCGCTCGCGCAGGTTCCCAAAGGGGGCCAAGTAGGCTTTTTGAATGGCCGGGGCCAGGTCCCTTTCGGTGGCGTGCTTGACCGTGATCTTTTCAAACATGCCGAGCTTGCCCATGAGCAGGGCGTTCAGTCCGGGGAGCCGCGCGATTCGAATCAGTGAGTGGGCTTGTCCGCCGTGGAATGCGGCTGTGTTTGAAATCACAAAACGTTGAAAGAGGTCGGGGTGCCGACCGGCCAATCCCATTCCGATGGCGCCGCCCCAGTCGTGAACCGCAAGGGTGATGTTCCTTAGGCCCAGGTGCTCCACCAATTGCTCGATGGCAGCGATGCGGTGTTCCAGGTTGTAGGGGAAGTCCTGGGGTTGCTCCGACAATCCCATGCCCACATGGTCGGGCACCACCACGCGCATGTTGTGCTTGTGGGCTTCCACCAGACTGCGATAAAAGAACGACCAAGTGGGGTTGCCGTGCAGGCACAGGAGTACGGGCGCATCCTTGGGCCCCTCGTCCAGGTACGCCATTTGCGCGCCGAAGACCTCGAGGAAGTTGGGCTCGTAGGGGTACAGATCGCCGACCCCTTTGAGAATGGATTCGACTCGGGCTGCGTGGGTGGGAGTCAAGGGGGAAGTGTGGGGTAGGGGCACGGTGGAACGTGGGTTGGATTCCTAGGACACGGGGCTTGGATCGGGGCACACCCGGAGTCCGCGGCGCGCTTCGCGCACCACACGGAATTGTCAGCCGAACGGGGCCCGCAAGGATAGCAAGCCCATGCCCCATTTGTAGCCTGACAGACCGGATAACCAGCTTCCATGCCATCCCAGGCGAAGCGAGACCCGTACGATTCCGTCAGGTACCCAAACGGTCATGAATTCGGGGCGGTCCAGGGCGCAACATGGGTCTAACCAAAACGCGCCATGCTTGAATTCCATCCCACACTCGGCCTAGGCGGCCTCGTCGTCATCGCCATCGCAACCATCGCCATCCTCTTCGACCTGCACGGTCCCGCGGGCCG
>JARGOW010000015.1:8320-16613 GCA_029212955.1 Planctomycetota bacterium
CCCCTGATCGTTCAAGTCCTAGCGGCCCGCCCGAATCAAAATTCGGCCGCCCTGGCCCGGATTGCGGTGGGTGAATTGGGGGGGGCGGGTGTGGATGGGTGAGGTGGAGATGGGCCAGCCGCGGTCTTTAAGGAAACGGACCACGGTGTCCTGGCGTAGCTGGGCCAGGGAGAGGGCCGCGCTGCGGGTGCGCCGGTTTTGGCGACGTTCGGAGCCTGGGGTGAGCAGGTTTAGCACCCGATCCAAGGCTTCTTCGTTGGCGATTTGTAGTTGGTCCAGCCGTGCGAGTTCCTCGCGCATCGGACCCCAACGTGAAGCTGTTCCCGATGGCATGGAATTGGAAACGGAGGTTTTCAGGGATTGGCGGTCCCTGGCCAGCTGGGCCTTGCGCTGACGCAACTTGGAAAGCAACGCCTGGAGGGTTCCGGTGGGTGGGGTTCCCAGGATTTGGGCGCGGTTCAAATCCTCCAAACCAAAGGTATGGGAGAGTCGCAAGGCCGGCCGTGAGCCCCGGCCCAGTTTCGAACTCCAGCGGGTCAATTCGGCCTTGGCCTGGGGTGTCAGGCGCGCTGAAGCGGGCTCGAATTCGATCTGCAGGGAGTTGCCCTCCGCCGTGGCTGAAGAGGTTGCTTGGGCTTGAGCCAACTCCTGGGCTTTGGCATGACTTGCCTCCGCCGCCCGCTGGAACGAAGCGTTCAAAGCACCGGTCCATTCCGAGCGGGCGGGCCAAGTGGCGGGCAATTGCATCTGCATGGCCAGTCGCTGGCCGCCTTCCTCTACACGCAGGCCCTGCAAGAAAGTGGGCAGGTCGCAGGGCCAATTCCTGGCGGTGATAAAGGAACCGGGTCGGGATTCTTGCACGTTCAGTAGGTCGGTGCGGTGGGTGGCGTTCCAGGTGAACCCCGAACCGGGTTGGATCCGGAACACATGGGTTTGATCCAAGAGTCCGTCCTGGAGCGCCAATCCGTGGCGCTTGGCCAGTCCCGCCAAGCCAGCCAGTTCGAATGCGGTGCCTTCCACTTGCAGGGAGGCCTCGGGCTCGGTCCAGCCGCTCAAGCGTCCCTGGATTTCCAGGCGCTCAAAGGCACGACGCGATTCCATGGCGCGCGGTCCGCTCGGGGCACTGGGGCCTTCGGCTTCCATTTGTCGAAGGGCTTCGAGCGTGTCCGGTTCGCGCAGGGGAAGCGAAACTTCCCCGCCTCTCAAGCTGGCACTCACGCGCATGGGCGGATCGCCATCCTGGAAATGGGTGGCGAGGTCGAAGGCTTGGACCAGTCCTTCCCGGATGGGCATGTGCCACATGGGTTCCACGGTGCGGTCCTGGTGATCCCATTGCAGCCGCTTGAGCTGCAGGGTATCCACCGTCCAAGCATCGGCGAGCATGGCACCCCAACGGGGTGAACGCTTCCATAGCAATCCGCCCATGTGGAGTCCTTGCCCGTCCTGCCAGGTGCGCAGGTTGGGACCGGTCACTTCGATACGCTCCACCTGGCCGTGGGTGCGATGCACCTTGGGCGCCTTGACCTGCATGAGATCGAAGGCCATCAAGGGCGCCGAAATGGGGTTCTCCAGCAGTTTGAAATCCTCCACGGTCAGGTAGGCGCCGAAACCGTGGTCGATGGCCGCCGACCAGGGCCTGTCGGACTCGGGCAATTCCAAATCCAAGCCCAGATGTCCAGCGATCCGTCCACCATGGAGATCGGAGCATTGCACATCGCCCAGGAACGCGGGCAGCCACGGCGTGAGCTTGCGACCCTGAAGCCCATCCGCGGCAAAGTCGATCTCCATGGAGGGGGAAGGGGCGAATGGGGTGGTACGCAGGTCCAGGTGTGCATCCTTGAAAAGGCCTTGGACGGTTCCCTGCAGGTTAAGTGCTAGGGGGGCCGCCTCACCGTTGGGCTCGTAACCCCAGGTGAAGCGCCCGGGCATGTGCAGTCGACCCTGGGCCCGAGCGGAGCGGGCAACCGCGGGGAATTCATCGAGCACATTCAAGTCCGCCACTTTCAAGTCGATGGGGCCTAGGAAGAACTGGTTCGAGGTGTCCTGGCGAGAGGGCTCCTTTGACCTCAAGAATCGAGCCAGGTCCTGGGGCAGGGCTTGAAGGCCGGGCTGGTCCAGAGAAAGGCCCAGGGCATGAACGGACCCATCGCTGGACCGGGCCACATCCAACTTCAAACCGTCGCACGCGATCGGTCCCAGACTGACCACTCCCGCATCCAAATCGAGCCGCAACATTTCCAAGTGCATGTCCTCATACCGCATCAAGGCCGTCTGCCCACGGGTCAGCGAGAGGAGGTCGCTGTCCAATTCGAATTGCACTCCGCCCTGGTCGAGGGGGCGTGATTGTCCCTTCCAGCGACCGATCAGTCGCGTATCCTCTAGTTGGGCGGTCAGCGAATCGGGTAGATAGGATTCCAGGGCTTCCATTTGGGAACCCATGACTTCGAGCTCGGCCTGCCAATGGGTCGAATCTTCGGAGTGGAAGTGGCTACCGACCAAATCGATTCCCGCGTCGCTCGCTTGGGATTGCATGTGCAAGGACCAGGTGCGTTCGAACTGGGGCCCCAGTTGAAGATCCAATTCGGTGCGCATTTCATTTCGGCCGTGGGCTTGCACGGTCACATGCGCCTCGAAGGGCGGCTCCACGCTTTCGTCGCGAAGGGCGAGTTTGGCATCGACCACTTCAAGGTGGGTCCCGTCTGTTTGGAGCAGGGCCCGGGCAAAGTGCTGGCCCGGGTGGGCAGCATCTTGATCTTTCGCGGTGGGAGACCAGGAAAGCCCGCCGGCCAGCCAGTCGCCATTCGGCAGATGCGTCAAGGCCAATTGGGGCCCGTCGATACGCACGAACTCGATTTCAATCGCGGACAGGGGATTGGCGCGGGGAACCTTGCATCCATTCAGATCGAGTCTGCGCAGTTTCAGCCAGGAAACGGAATCCCGCTGCCATAGCAGATCCTTGAGGGCGACTTGCCAGGTCCAGTGGTCCGGCGAGGATTGGGTTTGGGTTTGAAAATCAAAGGCCAAGCGACTGCCCTGCAAGTCCGATTGCAGTCCGCGTTGGGCCAACCATTGGGTGAGGGGGCCTTCCTGCAGTGCGGATGAATCGAATCGGCCTTGCCAGGAATCCTCCACCCATGCGCCATGGCCTTCGACATTCCCGGCGACGCCAGGCCACTCCAGGGTCATGCTCCAGCGGGAGGAGCCGTCGGCTTTGGAACCGTTCCAGTTTTCCAATTCACCGCGGAGCAATCGGATCCCGTGGATGGACCCGGGGTCGATGCCCAGGGGGTCGGTGGCGGTCCACCGTACGTCCTCGAGTTGAACCGTGGAGAGGTTCGCCAGATCGACCCCCTCGGAGTCGGGGTGCCACGAGAATCCGAGTGCGACGGGGGCACCCGATTCATTGCGCATGGTTCCCAATTCCCCGCCCTTGGCGGAGAATTCGCTCCAGCGCCCTTTGGAGTACCTTGCTTGCCCGTGGCTGAGCCGCGCCACTTCGGACCCGTCTTTCCAATAGAAGTCGTGCACGGCGATGGATCCGGATCGGGCCGGACCCTTGCCCTGCCATTGCGTTTCGACGCGCAGGTCCAAGCGCGCGCTGTTCCAGTGGCATTCCAACCCAAGTGTCGCCAGGTAGGGGGACAGGGAGTCCAGATTCAATCCGTCGCCTTTGATGCGCAGGTTCGCCGTGCCGGTGGCGCCCGATTGCCAATCGCCCACGACCACCAGGCTGTCGGCCAGACCGGATCCGCCTAATTCCAGATTGACTTTGCCTGGCGCCAGGCCTTGCGTTGAATTCCAGGACAGGGGCTCCAGGTGCCCTTGGATTGTGGCGTGGAATTCCGCAGCCGGCGAGATGCTGTGATCGCTCCAGTGCAGGTCTGCATCGGGCATGTGCAATCGCTCGATGGACAGGTTCCAATCGATGGGTCCAGGTCCCGAATCGGACCGGGCCAACCCTGCCCACCGAACGGCACCCTCCGGGTCTCGTTCGGCGCGCAAGGACAACCCAAGCGCTTCCGCGTTGGAGAATTTCCATTCCCCGGACGCGGAGCTTTGCAGGTCGAGTTGAAGGCGATCCCACTTCAATTGCGGGGACCCATCGGCCCGGAGGTGAGCATCGGAGAGGACCAATCGGGGGCTCTCTTCCCCGGCGCCATCCTTGTAGTTCCAAACCGCTTGAAAGTCGTGGGATGTCGTGGAGACTCGCAATCCAAGATCCGCAAGCCAGGGAGCGAAGGGGGCCCCTTGCAGGTCTTTGGCACGCACATCGCCTACGATCCCGTCACCCCGTTCCTCCCAGTCGCATTGAAGTTCCGATGCCCAGGGCGCGCGTAGGACTTGGAGGCTCCACTGAACTTCGCCCTTGGGCATGCTCGGATTCTTTGCATGGATATGGACCAGGCCTCGGACCACGGGCCGGTCGCGGTCGTGGACATGAAGGTCCAAGTCCTGGAACGTGAGACCTGCCAGGGTGGTCGAGTCGATCCCGGATGAGGTCGTGCCTGAGTCCCAACGCCTCGCCATTTCCTCCCAACCCCATCGGCCCTTGGAATCGCGATACAGGTGGGCCTCCGCTCCAGAAACCTGGGCGTCCTGCACATGAAGTTTGCGGCCCGTGAGCGCCCACAGATCCAACTGAAGTGTGAGTCGTTCCGCGTTCAGGAGGGTCGAATGGGGAGGCGTGCTTGCGTCCTGGAGGGGGGCAACGCGCAGGTCCTGGAATTCGACCGAACCCGCCAGCAGGGAGACTTTGACCTGTCCGAAATCCAGGTCCAGGCCGAAGCGCTCTCCGAGTTGGGTCACCGTGCCGGGAAGCCAATAGGCCAAGCTGATGCGGGCTGCCACCATAAGTGCGAGGGACAGGACGGCCAGCTTCGTGATCCAGGAGCGTTTGCGGCGCGGTTTGCGATGGGTGCGCTCCTTGCCCAGCAGCACGTCGAAATCGATGATGTCACTCACTGGATCTGCCCCCCGCTATCGCTATGGGCCGAGCTTCCGTGGAATACCGGGGCCTGTAGCTTCCAGTTCTGGAGGGCACGCCGCCGCTGGCTGCTGCGTTCCAATGGGTCGTATCCGGGTGGGGCCAGGTCGCGGGCCTTGAGCCACTCAAACGCTCGCAAGCGTGCGGCCGGGGACTCGTGTTCAAGGAAACCCCGGTTTCCAGAAACCAACCTGGCCCACAGTTCCTCCGAACTGCGGCTGTTCTGCACACAATCGAGGAATTCTTCGGGGGCGCGCGCTAGCTGACCGCCCTGGCGAACCAGGTACGCGCTGGGACCAGGCGCGGGCGGTCCGCTTTGTATTTTGTGGAGGGCATCCAACAGGCAGAACTTTTCCAAGCGCAACAATCCGGATGCATCCTGGGGGTTCTGGTCCGTAGTGCTTTCGGCGATTTGCAGCCAGCTATGAAGACTTACTTCGTCGCATGTCATCAACCAGTCCTGGCTACTGTTGGAGTCGAGCGCGATGGCGCGGGCCAGAGCGCGGGCCCAGGGACCATCAGAATCCGCAGAATTCACGGGGGGCCGTGAATCGATTGCGCTGTTGAAAGCGGGGTTGGCCTTCGCCAGTCCACGAAATGCGGAAGCTTCACGGGAACCGCGTTCGAGTGCCTCGGCCAAGGAAGCGGATTGGGGATCGGGGTTCCAGTCTTCCAGGTGCAGGGCCAGGGCCACCTGGGATGCGGCATAGTCCGGCCTTGCCGGGGTCCAGAGGATGGTGAACGGCCCTTGGTCGGGCTGCCACGGCGTATCGAATTCCACATATTCCTCCCCGGCCAAACCGGATTGGAAAGCCAGGGTGATCGTGCATCCCTGGGCGCTTCCTTTGGGCCGCGAAACAAACGCTGTCAGGTGGACCGGTGCGTCATGGGCGGGCTGGCCGCTCCATGCAAAGGTCTGTCCAGGTGCGATGGCAACCTGGAGTGGATCGGAAGAGGGCTCCAAGCTTGCGAGGGAGGCGCGCCATCGTTGAGCGAGTGCACCGGAGATCCAGCGGGTGTTCTCCGCAGCTCCAATGGTGGGACGCAGGGGGTTGCCCTGGCTTGGGTCCAAGACCCAGGCGGCACGGCCTGCCATGGAGAACCCTTGGTCCGTAGCAGGCGAAGGAAGCGGGATGACCTCCAGGGAAAAGGTCCAGGCCTGATCCAATCCGGTCGTGTAGGACGGGGCTCCGACAGGACCACCCAAGGGGGTCCCATAATATTGGCCCGTCTCGCTGGTCCATTGGGGCCAGATTCGCTCTTCAGGTACCTTCGGTCCCGACCCTTGGCATGCGACGCCAAAGAGGGGAAGTACAAACAGGAAGCGGGAAAGGGTCATGGTCCGGGCAGGGGCCACCCACCTGAATCCGGGTGGGACGAAAGCGCCAAAAAGGGAAGGACGCAGCAGGGATGGAAAGGGTGTGGCAGGTAGCTATCCGGATTCGGGCAACCACAACCAGGATATCCGGTCGGAGCCCGGACTGCAGACCGATATGACGTGATCTTTGGTTATGTGTTGGACCGCTTGGCGCTCCAGCTCTCCATGTCGCAGCCGGAGACAATCCGACTCAATCGGGGCCATGACCCGGCACTGGGAAAGCTCGGCGATGCCCTGGCCCGAGATTTTGAGGGCCGCTTCCTTGGCCGTCCACAGGCGCGTGAATGTGAGAGCGTCCACCGAACCTAGGAATCCACGCTCCGTGTCATCGATGACCCGGTCCCAGCCGGCGACCCTGGCCAGGCGAATGGGCTCCACATCCACGCCCAGGGGGACCCGGGCCAGGGCCACGGCCACGCAATCTTCGCAATGGGATTTGGAGACGTGCCAGCCGTCCCGGGGCTGGGGTTTGCCGCGGGAGTCCTTCTCGGGGATCCAGGGCTGCAAACCGAGTTGCTCCATGGCTCGGGTCAGGAGTCGGGAGGCCGCCTGGCTCTTGGCCGTGGCCAATTCCCGGGTTGAGATCGGCTCCGGGGCTTCGAAGCGTTCCATCAAAACCAGCACATCCATGGGAACCATCTTAGCGGGCTCCACGGATTTGGGGAGAAGGAACTAGGCCGCCTGGGCGATCCGAAAGAGTGGGGAAAAGCAATCGCCCCAACCAGCGCAGGGGGGCGCGGGTTGGGGCGTTGCTAGGACGTTTACCCGATCAGTTGCCGAGGGTGGTGCGCAAGGGGTCGGTGTCCCGCCACAGAACGGGGGCGGTCTTGCTTCCGTCGGTCCCCGTTCCGGCGCCGAGTAGCGATCCGTCGGGGAACAAGCGCAGGCCTTCCATGGATTCGGAACTTGCCGATCCCACCGATCCATCCTCGATCATGAAACCGGTGAAGTTGTAGGCCGGTTGGAACAAGCCGTTGGCTGCCAAGCGCCAGAAACAAAGGTCCTGGTCGCCCCGAGCATTGAGCCTTGAGCCGCAAGCGATCAAGCCTCCATCGGCGGCACCGAGCAAATGCGTGGCCATGGAGGACACCCCGAAGAGCGTGAAAGGGTCCGAGGTCAGGCTGCTGCCCAGGGCAACCAAGCCGGTTTGGAAATTGGGGTTGGTGGCGTTTCCGAAGAAACTCGTGTCGGGTGAACCGTCGGTCAACACCCGCCAGAAAGCAGCGCGGGGCACGCTCGAACCCAAAGGGGTGACCTGACCGGCCACCAAGACCGTTCCATTGGGCCCAACTTCTACATCGTAGCCCGCACCCGGCCCCGAGCCCAGGAAACGTCCCTGGCCCATCACCACGCCAGCGTTGCCGAACGCCGGGTTCAAGGAGCCGCTATCCAGCACGTGCACGAGCATCATGTCCAAGCCGGAGGAAACCGGATTGAAGCCCAGCCCGGTCACAAAAGCGCCGCCATTGCCATCCGCGCACAGGGCTTTGGGATCGTCCCAATTGCCCGATCCATCGGCCGTGAACATCTTGATGCCCGCGTTTCCAAACCCCGAGTCGAGCGAAAGGCTATCCCCGTTGAAGCGTCGTAGCACCGTTTGTGTGGCAGGGTGCTCGCCCCGCTGGGCCAGGACCCAAACCTTGGCATCGGGGGTGATGATCAAGTCCCGGGCGTACTCGACCAGGAAGGCCAATTCGTCGATCGCCTGTGCGCCAATCCAATTTCCGTTGCTGTCCCAGTGGGCCAAGGCCATCTTCGGATCGGTATCGTCCACGTGATCCCGGGTTTCGAGCAGGACGTAGATCGAGTCATCGGGCGCCGTGCGGATTTTCACCGGAGTCAGGAAATCAAATCCGAACAGGTTGTGTAGCAGGGTTTCGCCCTGGACGCCGAATCCCAGGTCCGGGGTCAGGTCGCTGCGCACAGAGCGC